>DATAAP010000081.1:0-4631 GCA_036260035.1 Alphaproteobacteria bacterium
CGCTACGACGCCGTCGCGCACCCTGCCATGCAGCTCATTAACCTGGCCGAAGAAGGCGGCGACGAAGGCCGTCGCCGGACGCGAATAGACTTCGACCGGCCCGCCCTGCTGCTCGACCCTGCCGGCGCGCATGATGGCGAGGCGGTCGGCCATGAACATTGCCTCCTCCGGATCGTGTGTGACCATCAGGGTCGCCGTGCCGCTGCTCTTCAGCACGTGCAGCGCGTCGTCGCGGATCTGCTCGCGCAGGCGCGTATCGAGGCCGGAGAACGGCTCGTCTAGCAGCATCACGCGCGGCCGCGGGGCGAGCGCGCGCGCGAGCGCCACACGCTGCTGCATGCCGCCAGAGAGCTGGTGCGGATAGGCGTGCATGTAATCCTGCATGCCGACCTGGATCAGGACTTCCTTCACCCGGGACATACGGTCTGCAGCGCTCCGGCGATGCAGGCCGAAGCCAACATTTCCCGCGACGTCGAGGTGGGGGAACAGCGCATAGTCCTGGAAGACGAAGCCCACGCCGCGCGCCTCGGGCGGGACCACATAGCCCGGCTCGGCGATCGCGCAGCCGTCGATAACGACGCGGCCGTGCTGCAGCGGCTCCAACCCGGCGGCGATCCGCAGCAAGGTCGTCTTGCCGCAACCCGACGGCCCGACAAGGCAGACCAACTCGCCCGCAGCGACGGTCAGGTTGACGTCGTCGACCGCCTTGCGCGCGCCGAAGACGTGCGTAATCCCGGCCAGCCCGAGGGCGATCGGTTTGAGCTCAGCGTCGGGCATGGCCGGGGCGCGAGCGCGCGAGGGCTTGCGATAGCAGGATGACCGGGATCAGCCCGACCGCAACGATGGTCAGCGCCGGCAGCGCCGCCTCGGCGAGCCGCTCGTCGGATGCCATCTGGTAGGTGCGGATCGCCAGCGTATCGAAATTGAACGGCCGCATGAGCAAGGTCGCCGGCAACTCCTTGATGATCTCGACCAGCAACAGGATCGCCGCCGTGGCGACGCCGCCGCTGACGAGCGGCACATGCACGCGCAGCAGCGCTTCCGGCGGGCTGGCGCCGAGCACGCGTGCGGCACCCGCGATCGATGGCGTAACGCGTGCGAGCGCAGCCTCGATCGGATTCAGCCCGACCGCGAGGAACCGCACCGCATAGCCGAACACGACCGCGGCCAGCGTCCCCGACAGCAGCAAGCCGGTCGAGAGGCCGAACGTCGCGCGCATGAAATCGTCGAGTCGGTTATCGAGCCACACGAACGGCAGCATGATGCCTACGGCCAGCACGGTTCCTGGAACCGCGTAGCCCATCGCGGCGAAGCGCGCCGCGCCGCGCACGACGCTGGTGTGACCGAAGCGCGCGGCATATGCGAGCGTTGCGGCAATGACCACGGTGACGAGGGCGCCGGAGCCGGCCAGCCACAATGTATTCACGACGAGCCGCAGATAGGCCGCATCGAACGATAGCGCCGCATTGTCGATGGCTGCGTAGATCAGCGCGGCCGCAGGAATCGCGAAGCCGAGCAGCACCGGCAGCGCGCAGGTCAGCCAGGCCGCCGCGATCTTGAGCCCGCGCAGCCGGTAGGTCGGCAGCGCACGGTGATAGGCCGATGTGTGGTGATAGCGGCGCGCGCCGCGCGACCAGCGCTCCAGCAGCAGCAAGCCGAAGACGATGAACAGCAGTATGGCGGCAAGCTGCGCTGCGGTCAGCGGCTCGCCCATGCCGAGCCAAGTGCGGTAGATGCCGGTCGTGAACGTGTCCACGCCGAAATACTGCACCGTGCCGAAATCGCCGAGCGTCTCCATTAGCGCCAGTGCCACGCCACCGATAATTGCGGGGCGCGCCAGCGGCAGCGAGACATGGAGGAAGCTCTGCCACGGCGTGCGGCCGAGCGTGCGGCTCACCTCAATGGCGCAGACCGACTGGTCCATGAAGGCGCTGCGCGCGAGCAGATAGACGTAGGGATAAAAGACCAGGATCAGCATTGCCATGGCGCCGGGAAGCGAGCGCACCTGCGGGAACCAATAGTCCTGAGCGCTCCAGCCGAACGCTGCTCGCAAAGCGCTCTGCACCGGCCCGGCGAAATCCATCAGGCCGGTATAAGTGTAGCCGATCACATACGCTGGCATGGCGAGCGGCAGGATCAGCGCCCACTCGAACTGCCGCACGCCGGGAAAGCGCGTCATCGTCGTCAGCCACGCCGTGGCGACGCCGATCACGGCAACGCCGCTGCCTACGCCGAGCATCAGCCACACCGAGTTCCGCACATAGAGCGGCAGCACCGTCGCGGCCAGATGCACCCACGCATCGCTGAACGGCGTCAGCAGGCTCGCCGCGACGACGACGACCGGCACGGCGAGCAGGACCGAAACGGCGATCGCGTAAAGCGCCCAGGCATCGATGCGGACGGGCGCCCGGCCGGCGATCACGAGCGAGCGAATGGCTGGTCTCCGGCGCTGTTCAGTGGCGAGGCGCCAGCAAGCCGCAGGCGCAGGGCCACGCTATGTCAGCTGCGAATGAGTTGCAACACGGCGTCGCGCGGCAGAGCGTCGCGATGGGCCAGCTATGAGCGCAGCTGCCGGTAGCCGGCGGATCGGATCGTCTGGATTAAAGACAGGAGAGCATGCCGGGCGCCGCGCGGCTTCCAGATTGTCGCGAGATCCCATGTCAGATCCGCCGGAGCTCCCGCCAGAGCGAGAAACCGGATTCCCTCCACGTGCATGGTCCGCGCCCCGTCGGGCACGA
Organism: Alphaproteobacteria bacterium; assembly: GCA_036260035.1. Taxonomy (GTDB): domain Bacteria; phylum Pseudomonadota; class Alphaproteobacteria; order CACIAM-22H2; family CACIAM-22H2; genus DATAAP01. The sequence goes on from DATAAP010000081.1 coordinate 2,739, forward strand.
GCGAGACGCCCAAGCCAGCCGCGACAAGACTCAGGATAGTGTGCATCTGCCGCGCCTCTTGCGCCAATCTCGGTAGAAATCCTGCCTTGCGGCATGCCGCCATGACGCGCCCGTGCAGCACCGGTCCCTGCGCATATGGGAAAAAGACAAAGGGCTCGCCCGCGAGTTCAGCCAGCGCGACACGGTCCCGACCATCGAACCGGCCGGGCGTCGGAACCGCGACGATCAGGCGATCGCGACTTATCAGGGTGACCTCCAGCCCGGCGGCCGTTACCGGCGGTGTGATGAATCCCAGATCGGTGTCGCCGTTCTGAAGGGCTCGTATCTGCGCGTCGGTAGGCTGCTCGTCGAGCCGGATCTCCACATTGGGAAATCGCATGCGGTGCTTCCTGAGCACCGCGGGCAACACGCGATAAAGCGCGGCGCTGACGAACGTGACGCTCAGCTCGGCCAGATCTTCGGACGCGGCGCGCCGGGCAAGGCGAACCGCCTCGTCTGCCTGCTGCAACGTGCGGCGCGCCTCCACAAGGAACACACGACCGCCAGGCGTCAGCTCCACCCTACGCTGGGTCCGCTCGAAAAGAGCGAATCCGAGCATGCCTTCAAGCCGCTTGATCGATTGCGATAGCGGCGGTTGCGCCATGCCGAGCCGCGCGGCCGCCCGCCCGAAATGGAGCTCCTCGGCGACAGCCACGAAGTGGCGCATATAGTGCAGATCGATACTCATATCGGATTCGTCTCAATACGTAGCACATTCATATTGGAAATCACGACTCACCGAAGGCACGTAAGCGCATGGCCACAAGGCCCAGGAGAAGCTTATGCCCTTTCGCTACGTGTTCCCTTCGCTTGTCGCATTGATGCTCGCTGGCGCTCCTTCGATTGTCTCGGCGGAAATCGCTCGAGCGGACTCCAGGCTTCCTGGGGAGGGCGGGCTCGAAATCTTTGTCCGCGAGGTAAGCAATGAGAAGCAGGCGGACGGGATGCCGGTGATCCTGCTGCATGGCGCACGGGTTCCCGGCCTTGCTTCGTTCGACCTACCCGTCGAAGGCGGCTCGCTCGCAGCGGATCTCGCCCGCACGGGCAAGCGCGTGTTCATCATGGACGCCCGCGGCTACGGCAGGTCGATGCGGCCAGCAGCGATGGCAGACCCAGCCGGGGGCAAGCCGCTGGTCAACTCGCATGAGGTCGTGCGCGACCTCGGGACGGTGGTCGCCTGGGTGAAGCAGCGCACCGGCCGCAGCCAGGTCGCGCTGCTCGGCTGGGCGACCGGCGGTCATTGGGCCGGCATGTATGCGAGCCTGAACCCTGAACAGGTCTCGCACCTCATCATGTACAACGCGCTTTACGGCGCGCACGCGGGCCATCGGACGTTGGGTCCCGGGAGCGACATGGCCGACCCGCAGAATCGGAACCGATACAACGTGGCGCGGTTCGGCGCGTACCGGCTCAATACGGCGGACTCTCTCCTGCTCTCGTGGGACCGTTCGATCCCAGCCGAAGACAAGGCGCAATGGCGCGACCCGGCGATCGCCAGCGCCTATCAACGCGAAGCGCTGGCAAGCGATCCGGACGCACCACGCCACAACCCGCCTGCATTCCGCGCGCCCTCAGGGGCGCTTGAGGACTCATTCTATCTGGCGTCGGGACGGCAGCTCTGGGATGCCGCCTCGATCATGGCGCGTGTGCTCATCATCCGGTCGAGCAACGATTTCTGGAGCCGGCCCGAGGACGTAACGAAGCTGCAGGAGCATCTCGGCAATGCCGCGGCGGTAAAGTCCGTGATGATCCCGGACGCGACGCACCATGTACATCTCGACCGGATGAACAGAGGACGCGGTCGGTTCCTGGCCGAGATCATAGCGTTTCTAAATGAAGCGCCGCCCGCGTCGC
>DATAAP010000082.1:0-1614 GCA_036260035.1 Alphaproteobacteria bacterium
GGCGCCTTGCCGGAAAAACACCCGTCTCGTCGCAGGTCGGCGATGATTGGACACGTAGGTTGCGCTGAAATTCCTTCGCAAAGGTGAAATTGATGCCCCGAAATCCCGTGGCGAGCTTGACGGAGATGCGAGGGCTGATGACGCATCTGCCCGGCCCCGATCTCGAGGCCGGCACCCGCGCACGGATGCGGGAGCGGGAGCTGACCAAGCCGGCGGGGGCGCTAGGCCGGCTGGAGGAGCTCGCGGCCTGGTGCGCCACTTGGCAGGGGCGCAACCCGCCCAAGGTCGAGCGGCCGCGCACCTGCGTCTTCGCCGGCAATCACGGCGTGGCGGCGCTCGGCGTCTCGGCGTATCCGGCGACCGTGACGACACAGATGGTCAAGAATTTCACGGCGGGCGGCGCTGCCGTGAACCAGCTCTGCAAGTCCGTCGATGCCGATCTGCGGGTCTTTGAGATGGCGCTCGACCATCCGACCGAGGATTTCACCAGGTCCGCCGCCATGACGGACGAGGAATGCGCGCGCGCGATGGCCTACGGCATGATAGCCGTCGAGCCGGGCATCGATGTTCTGGCGCTCGGCGAGATGGGGATTGCCAACACGACATCGGCGGCGGCCCTGTGCAACGCGCTCTTCGGCGGCACGGCGGCAGACTGGGTCGGGCCCGGGACCGGGGTCAGCGGGCCGGCGCTCCAGAAGAAGACCGAAGTCATAGCGGCCGGCATTGCATTTCATCGGCAGCATCTTGCCGATCCGCTCGAGGCGTTGCGCCGCCTCGGCGGACACGAACTCGCCGCCATCGCGGGCGCCGTGATCGCCGCGCGCATGGCGCGGATGCCGGTGATCCTCGACGGCTTCGCCTGCAGCGCCGCGGCGGCGGTTCTTTACGCCTTGGACCGCAAGGCGCTGGACCACTGCATTGTCGCGCATGTCTCGGCAGAGCCGGGACATCGCCGTCTGCTCAAGCAGATCGACAAGGCCCCGCTGCTCGATCTCGGCATGCGGCTCGGCGAGGCATCCGGCGCCACGCTGGCCATTGCGATCCTCAAGGCCGCAGTCGCGTGCCATGCTGGTATGGCGACGTTCGCCGAGGCCGGCGTGAGCGGCAAGTCGCCGTGACGATCACTCGCCGGCGTGCAGCAGCTGCCCGCGCTCGCGTGCGCGCTGGAAGGCATACAGGAACAGCGCGATTCCGATCAGCAGGTAGACCGCGTTGAGGGCGAGTGCGGCGCCGAGCAAGTCCCAGCGGTAGACATGGTCGATCATCAACGCGCGCATTCCCTCGAAGACATGGGTGGACGGCAGCGACCAAGAGATCGGCCGCAGCCAGTACGGCAGCGTGTCGACCGGGTAATAGACGCCGCTGATGGGCGCCAGCACGAAGATCGACGCCCAGGCGTAGCTCTCCGCAGCCAGGCCGAAGCGGACCAGCGCCGCGGAAATCACCAGGCCGACGCCCCAGCCGAATATCGTCAGCACCGCCCAGAACGCCACCAGCGCTAGGCCCAAATCGAAGATCGAATAAGCGAAGAGCGGAATGGCGAGGAGCGCTGCTGGGACGACGCCGAACAGCGAGCGCAGCATCGACAGGATCATCAGCGAGATCGCGAACTCG
>DATAAP010000083.1:0-2675 GCA_036260035.1 Alphaproteobacteria bacterium
TCACGCGCGCGGGCTGGCGACCAGAGAAAGGTACTCGTAGACCACGGTTGCCGCCGCAAGCGCGGTGATCTCGGCGACGTCGTATGGCGGCGAGACCTCGACAACGTCCATGCCGACGAAGCGCAGGCCCCCGAGTCGCCGCAGGATCGCTTGCGTCTGCCACGTCGCAAGGCCGCCGATCTCCGGCGTGCCGGTGCCGGGCGCGAATGCAGGATCGAGCGCGTCGATGTCGAAGCTGAGATAAACGTTTCCTTCACCAACCACCGCGCGCACGCGCTCGGCGATCGCCGCCGGGCCCGCCGCGTGGACGTCCTCTGCCGAGACAACAGTGACGCCTTTGCCGATCGTCCAGTCCCACACCTCGCGCTGCACCGGCGAGCGGATGCCGATCTGGATCGTGCGGCGCGGATCGATCAGGCCCTCCTCGATCGCGTGGAAGAACACCGAACCGTGGCCGTATTTGAGCCCAAAGCTGTCGGGCCAGGTGTCGACATGCGCATCGAAATGCACCAGCCCGAGCACGCCGTGCCGCTGCCGCGCGGCGCGCAGCAATGCCAGAGTCACGGCGTGGTCGCCGCCGAGCGCGATCAGGTGCTGCATCGCCGCCGCCTGCTGCTCGATCAGCGCCAGGCTCTTCTCCACGTTCCCGAGCGCAATGGCGAAATCGCCGATGTCGGCAACGGCGACTGTCGCGGGATCGAGCCAGCTCGCGGGATGGTGGCCGTCGACCAGCATGCGGCTGGCGTGTCGGACGGCCTGCGGTCCGCCGCGGGCGCCGCTGCGGTTGGTGGTCGCGATGTCGAGCGGGATGCCGGCGACGCAGAACGGGGCGTCGCGGCCGTGGCGCGAAACGCCCATGAAGGTCGGCGGAATGGCGAAGGTCGGCGTGCCCATGGCCGCAGCAGATAAGGTGTCGCGCCGCCGACCGCAACCCTCAGCGCATTAGCGCAGGTGCCAACGCTCGCCGTCGGCCGCGACCCGGCCGTCCTGCTCCAGCTCGATCAGGTGCGCCAGCACCGAGCGTGAAGCGGCGCGGACCAACCGCGGGTCGAGCGGCTCGTAGACTTTCGCGACCAGCTCCGCCGGCGTCGCGGCCCCCTCTTTCAAAGCCACGAGGATCGCGTCGCGCCGCATGCGGCGGTGCGCGATCAAGGCGCGCAGATGGGGTTGCGGCGCCTTGATCGGTGCGCCGTGCGTTGGCCAGTAGATCGCGTGCGCCAGACCGCGCAGCTTGTCGAGCGAGCGCATATACGCGGCCATGTCGCCATCCGGCGGCGCGATCACTGTGGTCGACCAACCCATCACATGGTCGCCGGAGAAGAGCGCGCGCTCCTGCGGCAGCGCGAAGCAGAGATGGTTGGAGGTGTGCCCCGGCGTATGGATCGCCTCCAGACGCCAGCCCGGCCCTTCGACCGCGTCGCCGTCGATCATCACGCGATCTGGCACGAAATCAATGTCCCCGCCGGCCTCGACCGCCTCGCCGCCCGCCCCATGCGGGCCGAAGCCGTAGGTCGGCGCGCCAGTCGCCTTCTTGACTGCGGCGGCGGCCGGCGAGTGGTCCCGATGCGTGTGGGTGATGACCATATGCGTCACCGTCTCGCCGCGGAGTGCGGCGAGCAGCGAATCGACATGCTCTGCCAGGTCGGGGCCCGGATCGATCACCGCCACCTTGCCGTGGCCTACCACATAGGTGCCGGTGCCGCGGAAGGTGAACGGCCCCGGGTTGCGCGCGACGATCCGGCGGATCAGCGGCGTGACCTGCTCGATCACGCCGTACTCGCAGGTGAAGCTGCGGTCGCCCTGCATCAGGCGCGCGCGACCTTGTCGAGCGGCAACTCGCAGACCGGATAGCCGGCCTCCGGCGGAATGCGCAGCGCCGGCCCGGCAGGCGTCTTCACGAGCTGCGGCGTGATCGGCACCATGGTCGATCGCCGCGCCGCGTCGAGCGCTTCGGCTACCGAATGCAGCTGACCGAGGCGGAGCAGGTTGATGCGGGTGGCGAAGACGAGCTTGAGGCGTCCCGCATCCGCATCTGCGATGGCGTCGACCGGCCGCACCCAGCGCGCGTCCACCGCCTCGCGGCCGTCATGCAGTGCCTCCTGGTCGCCCTCGAACGGCGCGACAAAGAACATCGTATCAAACCGCTTGGGCCGGTCGACGGGCGTGATCCAATGCGCGAACGCCACGAGCCGGTCGACGGCGAGTTCGAGGCCCGTATCCGCCAGCAGGCGCTCCAGTGGCCACGCTCCTGCCCGCGCTTCCCGCAGCTCGGTCGAGGACAGCAGCGCCGCGGCACCCAGCCGGCGCGCCAGCAGGATGCCGCATTCCTCCCAGGTTTCGCGCACCGCCGCGACGCGAGAGGCGGCGGCGATATCCGGCAGCCCGGCAAGCGCAGAATGGCGATGCGCGATGGCCAGGTCCGCGGCATCGACCTTGCCCCCTGGGAAGACCAATGCGCCCGCGGCGAAGCCGGACTCCTCATGGCGCGCCGCCATCAGAACCTCGAGTCCGCGCGCACCGTCGCGCACAAGGAGCAAAGTTGCGGCCGCCACCGGCGTCGCTGGCGATATTGTGTTCATCGGGTGACCGTACCCTGCGCAGCCGCGCCGTCAACCCCGAATGGAATCCGGAAACAGCTGGCACGCCGGCGACCGCGGCCGGCGAATGCCAAGCTC
>DATAAP010000084.1:0-6719 GCA_036260035.1 Alphaproteobacteria bacterium
GCGGCGCGGCTACTTCGCCCCCGACAGCCAACTAAAGCGCCGGCTGCCGCGGGTGGTTGCCGCGACCCTTATCATGGCCGTCGCACTCTGGGCGCTGATGCACGCGCTCGCGCCGTGGCTCGCCGGCAGCGGCTCGACCCGACTGATGGCTTTCATCGTGCTGGTCGTGGCTGGGCTCGTGATCTACGGGGGTGCGGCACTCGCGACCGGCGCCGCCGATCTCAAAGAAGCGCGGCGGCTGATCGGCCGGCCGCCATCGGGTTGACCCGGGCCCGCCCGAGCCGCCATAACACCTCCTCGCTGCTCAGGATCCCTTTCCGATGAACCGCATCTTTTCCGGCATCCAGCCGACCGGCAACCTGCATCTCGGCAACTATCTTGGCGCCATCCGCAACTGGGTAAAGTTGCAGAGGGACTTCGATTGCATCTTCTGCATTGTCGATCTCCACGCGCTGACCATGCCGCAGGATCCTGCCTTGCTGCGCGCCCAGACGCGCGAGGTGACGGCTGCCTATATCGCGTCGGGCATCGATCCCGAAGCCTGCATCATCTTCAACCAGTCGACCGTGCCCGGACACTCAGAACTGGCGTGGCTGTTGGGGTGCCTGACGCCCCTCGGCTGGCTCAATCGCATGACCCAGTTCAAGGAAAAGGCTGGCAAGCAGCGCGAGAATGCCGGGCTTGGGCTCTACGCCTACCCAGTGCTGATGGCGGCCGACATCCTGCTCTACAAGGCGACCCACGTGCCGGTAGGCGAGGACCAGAAGCAGCATCTCGAACTCGCTCGCGACCTCGCCGGCGCGTTCAACCGCCGCTACGAGATCGAGTTCTTCCCGCTGCCGGAGCCCCAGATCTTCGGGGCAGCGACGCGTGTCATGTCGCTGCGCGACGGCACAAAGAAGATGAGCAAGTCCGATGCTTCGGACTATTCGCGTATCAACCTGACCGACGGGCCCGACCAGATTGCCGACAAGATCCGCAAGGCGAAGACCGACCCCAACCTGCTGCCCGACAGCATCGCCGGGCTGGCCGGGCGGCCGGAGGCGGAAAACCTGCTCGGCATCTATGCAGCGCTGACCGACAACACGATGGAACAGGCGGTGGCATCCTTCGCAGGGCAGCAATTCTCGGCCTTTAAGGCAGTGCTGGCCGAGGCCGCAGTCGCCGTCATGGGCCCAATCGGGAACGAAATGAAGCGGCTGATGGCCGATCCCGGTTATGTCGACGGCGTGCTGCGGCGCGGTGCCGAGCGTGCCAGCGCGATCGCCGCGCCGAATCTGCGGGTCGTTCAGGACATGGTCGGGCTGCTGCGGCCCTGAGCCGCGTCGCAGGTGCAACAGGGTACAGGAATCCGCAGCCGGTCGGCGCTATTTTCTTGCACATATCGCGAGCGCGAGCGCAAATTTGCGGCATAAGCGGTGGCTGAGTCTCGGCGGGTCCACGCATAGGGGGTGACCGCCGAAAGCGCACCGACGGAATGCGCGGCGGCCGCGCGGCGTTTTTTCCGGCGTTCATCACCAGGCCCCTTCGGGTCCGCGCTCGATCCGATGCTGATCTATCTGCCGATCGCCGAACTTTCCGTGGATGTCTTCGTCATCCTGGCGCTCGGTGGAGGAGTTGGCCTGCTGTCCGGCCTGTTCGGGGTCGGCGGCGGGTTCCTGATGACGCCGCTGCTGATCTTCATCGGCGTCCCGCCCCCGGTCGCGGTCGGCTCCGAGGCCGCCCAGATCGTCGCGTCGTCGGTCTCCGGCGTGCTCGCGCATATGCGGCGCGGCAACGTCGATTTCCGCATGGGGCTCGTCCTTCTGCTCGGCGGCTTCGTCGGCTCCACCGCAGGCGTGAAGCTCTTCTCCTTCCTGCGCGACGTCGGGCAGGTGGACCTGGTCATCTCGCTGTCCTACGTGCTGATCCTCGGCGCCATCGGCGGGCTGATGCTCACAGAGTCGGTGCGCGCCTGGCGCCGCCACCACCGCACTGGCACGGCGCAGCGCGGCAAGCTTCACCAGCACAACTGGCTGCATGGGCTGCCCCTGAAGATGCGGTTTCCCAAGTCGAAGCTGTACATCAGCAGCCTGCTGCCATTCGGCCTCGGCGCCATCATCGGCGTGCTGGCGGCGATCATGGGTGTCGGCGGCGGCTTCATCATGGTGCCGGCGATGATCTACGTGCTCGGCATGCCGACCTCGGTCGTGGTCGGCACCTCGCTGTTCCAGATCATCTTCGTGACCGCGAACGTCACCTTCCTGCAGGCCTATGAGAACCAGACGGTCGATATCATCCTCGCCCTGCTGCTGCTGGTCGGCGGGGTCGTCGGCGCGCAGTTCGGCGCGCGGCTCGGCGCGCGGCTGCGCGGCGAGCAGTTGCGCGGTCTGATGGCGCTAATGGTGCTGGCCGTAGCGCTCAAGCTTGCGTACGACCTTGTGGCGACGCCCGATGACCTTTATTCACTCGCGCGCGGCGACGGCGCCCATTGAGGCCGCCGTGATCCCGACCGCGACACCGGACCGATGCATCTCTATTTGCCGATCGCCGAAGTCTCGCTCGACGTGTTCGTCCTCGTCGGCCTGGGCGCCGCGATCGGGTTCCTTTCCGGCCTGTTCGGGGTCGGCGGCGGCTTTCTGGTGACGCCGTTACTCATCTTCCTCGGTGTCCCGCCGGCGATCGCTGCCGCGACTGGCGCCAACACCGTGATCGCGCCATCGATGTCGGGCGTGATCGGCGGCCTGCGGCGCGGCGGCGTCGATATGCGCATGGGCCTCATCCTGCTCGCGGGGGGGCTGGTGGGATCGGCCGCAAGCGTCAGCTTGTTCGCCCTGCTGCGGCGCCTCGGGCAGATCGATCTGGTCGTGTCGCTCAGCTACGTGATCCTGCTCGGCACGATCGGCGGGCTGATGCTGTCGGAATCCATTCAAGCCTGGCGCCGGCGGCAGCTCGGAGCCGCCGCCCCGAGGCGCAAGCTGCACAAGCATCTCTGGATCCATGGCCTGCCGCTGAAGATGCGGTTTCCGCAGTCGCGACTTTATATCAGTGCGCTGCTGCCGATCGGGATCGGCTTCAGCGTCGGCGTGCTGTCCGGGATCATGGGCGTGGGCGGCGGGTTCATCATGGTTCCGGCCATGATCTACATGCTCGGCATGCCCACCTCCGTAGTCGTCGGGACGTCGCAATTCCAGATCATCTTCGTCTCGGCGAACGTCACGCTCCTCCAGAGCATCGGCAACCAGGCGGTCGACATTGCGCTCGCGACCACGCTCATCATAGGCAGCATCGTTGCCGCGCCGATCGGTACGCGCCTCGGCGCGAAGCTGCGCGGCGAGCAGATCCGCATCCTGCTGGCCTTCATCGTGCTCGGCGTCGCCCTGCAGCTTGCTCTCAACCTGTTTCTTCGCCCGGTCGACCTCTATTCCGCGCAGACGATCGTGCAGGGCGCCATGCTGCCGGACGACCCATGAAGGCGCGTCTGTACCTTCTCGCTTTCGCGCTGCTGGCGCTCATGCCGGCGCCCGTGCGCGCGCAAGCCCTGGTCGCCGACCTTTCCGACCATCTGATCGCGATCACCGCCGGCTTCGCCGGCACGGACGTGCTGCTCTTCGGCGCCACCGAAGGCGAGGGCGACGTGATCGTCATCCTGCGCGGTCCCGAGGCGCCCGTCGTGGTCCGCCGCAAGACGCGCGAGGTGGGCATCTGGGTGAACACGGAGCGCATCGCGTTCAGCGGCGCGCCGGCCTTCTATCGCGTCGCCGCGAGCCGGCCGCTCGACGAGATCACCAACGCCGCCCTGCGCGCCCGCCACCAGATCGGTGTGGACCAACTCCGCGTCGTGCCTGAGCGCGAGCTGACGCCGACGAAATTCAATAGCTTCCGCCAGGGCCTGCTGCGCAACAAGATGCGCGAGGACCTCTACAGCGACGAGGTCGGCAAAGTGTCGTTCCTCGGCCCGCGCCTGTTCCGCACCAAGATCTACCTGCCGGCCAACGTGCCGCCCGGCTCCTATACGGTGGAGGTGCTGCTGGTGCGCAACAACCAGGTGATCGCCGCGCAGACGACGCCGATGTTCGTCAACAAGACGGGGATCGGCGCCGACGTCTACGACTTTGCCCACCGCCACGCGGCGGTGTATGGATTGGTTGCGGTGCTGATCGCCGTCTCGGCCGGCTGGGCGGCCGGCACGGTCTTCCGCCGCGCGTGATCGCAGGGCGCAACCTGAATCATGGAACGCAAGAAGCAGGCACATCGCGTCTTCCTCGTGGTCGTCGACCAGAGCGCCGAGCTCAAGCTGGCTTTGCGCTTCGCTGCGCGCCGCGCGCGCGCCACCGGCGGCCGCGTGGCAATGCTGTACGTGACAGAGCCAGCCGAGGCGGAGTGGCTGGGCGTGGGCGACATCATGCGCGAGGAGCGCCGCGCGGAGGCCGAGCAACGGCTGCAGGAACTGTCGACCCAGGTGCAGAACCTATCCGGCGAGATGCCGATCCTCTACGTGCGCGAAGGCAATGTGCGCGAGGAGCTGCTGAAGCTGATCGACGAGGAGCCGAGCATCTCAATCCTCGTGCTCGCCGCCGATGCCGGGGCGGGCGGGCCGGGGCCGCTCGTGACGGCGCTGACCGGCAAGTTCGCCGGCAAGCTGCACATCCCGCTGACGATCGTTCCCGGCTCGCTCACCGAGGAAGAGGTGGACGCGATTACTTGAGGCCGAGCTCGTCCGCGTCGCGCAAGGTGAAGACCTCAACCGGATCGCTCAGCCCGCGCAGCGGATGAAAGCCGAGTGAGACGAGCGGGCGCTCGCACACCTGAGCGAAGGCATCGCTCAGCAGCAGCGGCCGCTCGACACGTTTTGAGAGCTGCTGCAGGCGCGCGACGAGGTTGACCGCCGGTCCGATGGTCGTGAAGTCCAATCGGTCCTGCCCACCGATATTGCCGTATACGACGTCGCCGATATGGAGTGCGATTGCCATGCGGATCGGCGACTCCTCACCGCGGGCGGGATGCGCGTTGAACGCTTCGAGATCCGAAAATCCCTCGAGTGCCGCCTCCAGCGCCCGCCGCGCCGCAGTGAAAGCGAAAGCGGCGTCCTCGATCGGAAAGATGGCGAGCAGCCCGTCGCCGATGAATTTGAGCACCTCGCCGCCGCGCGCATGGATGGGCTTCACCACGCGTTCGAAATAGCCGTTCAGGATGTCGATCACCTGCGTCGCGGGCAGGCGGTCGGAGAGCGCGGTGAAGCCGCGCAGATCCGCGAAGAGCAGCACGGCGCGGATCGTCTCACCGCTGCCGCGAGTAATGTCGCCGGCCAGCACGCGTTGGCCGGTCTGTTGGCCGAGATAGACACCGAGGAGATTGGCGGAGATCAGGCGCACCGCCTGCACCTCCAGGAGCAGCGCCAGTGCTGGCAGCAGTGCTTCGATGCGGGCGATGTCCTCGTCGCTGAAGCCGCCGGCGCGGTCGGTCGACCATGTCGCCGCCGCCAGCCTGCCGTCCGAGAAGGTCAGCGGCGTCGCTAGGTAATCGGTGACGCCCTCGGCGCGCAGCTCGGCAAGGATCGGGAACTCCGCCGCCGCTGCCGGCGCCTGCAGCCGGCGCCGGACCGTCTGCCCTTCGAAGACGAGACGCATCGGGCTGTTCAGATAAGCTTTGGTTTCGCGGACCCCGTGCGCGATCGAGGCCTCCTCGGTCTCGCCGGTCGTGCGCTGCCAGCGGCAGAACAGGCCGACGAATTGCGGGTGCAGGGTGCCGATATGGAACGTCGTGCGGGCGAGGGGAATGCCTGCCGCGCACAGCCGCCAGCTCAGCTCATGCAGCAAGTCGCTGGTCTGGCGGAGAGCGCGGCCAGGTCCGAGCAGCCACCGCGCAACATCGTCGATGCCGGAGGCGGTCCCGGCCGCTTCCACTTTGCGATCGAGCTTGCGGCGGGGGGTGAACCAGCGCGCGACGTCCTGTTCCTTAGGATCCGGGGCTTGGGGTTGAGCCATACGAAAACAGCGTTAAGGGCGCTAACGCGCTCTGGTTATCTGGTTAGCTGGTTAGTATGCACAAGTTTCTTTGGTAAATCGGACAAATACCACCCGAATCGCGGTATCTTGATACCTGAGACCGGTGGGTTGGGGTTGACCCCAGCCGCTTAACAGGCCATTTACTTTCGCGTGACTGTCAATTGCGGCGAGCAGGAGACCGGCCACCATGTTCATTCAGACCGAACAGACTCCCAACCCCGCGACCCTGAAGTTCCTTCCGGGCCGCACCGTCATGGAGTCCGGTACGGCGAATTTCACGACCGCTGAAGCCTCGCAGCGTTCGCCTCTGGCGTCGCGGATCTTCGGCGTCGAGGGTGTCACCGGCGTCTTCCTGGGCTCCGATTTCGTTACGGTTACCAAGGACATGGACCAGGAATGGCATGTCCTGAAGCCGGCCATTCTCGGCGTGATCATGGAGCACTTCACCGCGGGCCGCCCGGTCATCGAGGCGGAGGCTGAAGCCGCCGCCGAGGGCCAGGAGGAGGACGACGAGGTCGTCGCCCAGATCAAGGAACTGATCGAGACGCGCGTCCGCCCGGCGGTCGCACAGGACGGTGGCGACATCATCTTCCGCGGGTTCGAGGACGGCATCGTCTACCTGCATATGCAGGGCTCGTGCTCGGGCTGCCCGAGCTCGACCGCCACCCTCAAGGCCGGGATCGAGAACATGCTTCGGCATTACGTCCCGGAAGTCGTCGAGGTCCGGGCCAG
>DATAAP010000085.1:0-4409 GCA_036260035.1 Alphaproteobacteria bacterium
ACGCCGGATCGCAGTGCATGCCATGCTGTCCTCCCTTCGTACGACCGGGGCTCGGGCTCAATTGTCCGCCCTGGCTCGGCCCAGTATCAGTATAGCCGCCGACGGGTTGAAGTTTGAGCATCGCCGGCGCCTGAAACCCAGACGCACCTGCCGCGCCGGCCGCGCGCAACGTCGAGCCGCCAGCCGGTCACCTATGAACGCTTTCAGGCCGAGCAGCGCCGCGCGGTTCTATTTCCAGATCGGCCGGCCGGAGCCGGGCAGACCGAGCTTCGGCCATTTCTCGGTGACGGTGCGCACGACGGCGGCGTCCATGCGGATCTTGGTGCCCCATTCGCGCGTCGTCTCGGGTGGCCACTTGTTGGTGGCGTCGAGGCCGACCTTGGAGCCCAGGCCGGACTCGGGCGAAGCGAAGTCGAGATAGTCGATCGGCGTGTTCTCGATCATGGTGATGTCGCGCGCCGGGTCCATGCGCGTGGCCATCGCCCACACCACGTCCTTCCAGCTGCGCGCATCGATATCGTCGTCCACGACGATCACCCATTTCGTGTACATGAACTGCCGCAGATAGGACCACACCGCCATCATCACGCGCTTGGCGTGGCCGGGATACGCCTTGCGGATCGACACCACGGCGATGCGGTAGGAGCAGCCTTCCGGCGGGAGCCAGAAATCGACGATCTCTGGGAATTGCTGCTGCAGCAGCGGCACGAACACGTCGTTGAGCGCCTCCCCTAAGACCGACGGCTCGTCGGGCGGCCTGCCCGTGAAGGTCGACAGGTAGATCGGGTCGCGTCGCATGGTGATGGCGCTGACGGTGAATACCGGGAACTTCTCGACGGCGTTGTAGTAGCCAGTGTGGTCGCCGTACGGGCCCTCGTCGCCGTAATCGTCGAGCGAGACATGGCCCTCGATGACGATCTCCGCTTCCGCCGGCACTTTCAGCGGCACGGTCTTGCAGTCGGCCAGCTCGACGCGGCGGCCGCGGAGCAGGCCGGCGAACTGGTACTCGGACAAAGTGTCAGGCACTGGCGTCACCGCCGCGAGGATCGTGCCGGGATCGGCGCCGATCACGGCGGCGGCAGGAAGGGGTGCACGCTTCTCCTGCGCCCAGCGCGCGTGATGCTGCGCGCCGCCGCGATGGCGCAGCCAGCGCATCAGCGTCGTGTTCTTCCCTGTCACCTGCATGCGATAGATGCCGAGATTGAAGCTGTCCTCGCGCCTGGCGCTCGGGCCCTTGGTGACGACCAGCGGCCAGGTGATCAGCGGCGCCGGCTCGCCGGGCCAGCAGGTCTGCACCGGCAGCGCCGCAAGATCGATGCCGTTGCCGGTGAGCACGATCTCCTGGCACGGCGCCGAGCCGACCGTCTTCGGCTTCATCGACAGCACGGTTTTCGCCAGCGGCAGCAGGTCGAGCGCCTCGCGCCAGCCGCCCGGCGGCTCGGGCTGGCGCAGGAAGGCGAGCGTCTTGCCGATCTCGCGGAGCTGCGCCGGCTCGCGGTCCATGCCCCAGGCCACGCGCTCGACCGTGCCGAAAAGATTGACCAGCACCGGCATCGGGCTGCGGCCCCCGTCAGCCTTTAGCGCATGCTCGAACAGCACGGCAGGCCCGTTCTCGGCCAAGAGGCGCGTCTGGATCTCGGTCATCTCGAGCACGGTCGAGACCGGCTCGCGCACGCGTACCAACCGGCCCTCGCGTTCGAGCCGCGCCATGAAGTCGCGGAGGGAAGAGTAGGGCATCGGCCGATCCTAAGGGGACGCGCGGCGCGTGGCGAGATAGATGCCGGGCAGGACCATCGCCGCGCCAATGAAGTGGTACAGCCGCAACGCCTCGCCCAGCAGCGCCCAGGCAAGCCCCGCATTGTAGACCGGGATCAGGTACATCAGCAGCGAGGCGCGGTTGGCGCCGAGGCGGCGCTGCACGAAGTCGTAGGTCTGGTACGCCCCGAGGCCCGGCACGATCGCGAGGAAAAGCATGACGCCAAGGGTGAAGCCGTCGAGGCGCGGCGTCCCGACCACCGCGGCCTCGATGAACAGCAGTGGCAACAGAGCTGCCACGCCGGCGATCGTCAGCGCCGTGAAACGCGGCGTCGCGCCGAGCGCGGAGCGGCGATGCCGCATCAGCACGGTGTAGACGGCCCAGGCGAACGAGCAGCCGAGAATGTAGAGGTCGCCGATGGTGAAGGTCAGGCCGAGCAGAACGCCGATCTCGCCGCGCACGATGATGGTCACGACGCCGACGAGGCACAGTGCCACGCCGAGCGCCTGCATGCGCGACATCACCTCGCCGTAGAAGATGCGCGCCAGCACGATGATGAAGACCGGGGAGGCCGCGTAGATCAGCCCGATATTTGTGGCCGTCGTCGTCTGCGCGCCGATATAGACGACGGCGCCGCAGACCACCATGCCGAGCACGCCGAGCACAAATAGGTCGAACAGCTCGCGACGCACGGCGCGGCGTGCGCGCCAGAGCGGCTTCGCTGCGACCGGCAGCAGTAGGAGCGCCGCGATGCCCCAGCGACCGATCGCGAGCGCCACCGGCGGCACGAGATCCGCCACCGCGCGCGCCATCAGGATGTTGCTGGCGAACAGGACGGGGGCGAGGGCCATCAGCGCATACGCCGCGCGCTCGTTGCCCTGCGACGCTTTTCTGGCTTCGATCGTGGACAGCGGGGACTCCTCGTGAGCGCGGGCGGCGGACTATATGCCCGCGGTTTGCGCCGTTCCACCGGCGCGGCGCTCCTGTGTTATGAGCACCGCGCGTGCGGCGCGACCCTCATCCCCGCCATCGGAGCGGGAGAAGGGGCCCGAGCCGATGCGCCCTGCAAAACCCTCTCCGGCTTGCGGGGAAGGGTAGGGTGAGGGTCTCTCCACAAGAGTATTGCCGGAATCGCATGAACCGCTTTCCTTCTAACTTCGCCGACCTGCTGACGCGCAAGGGGCGCCGCATCCTCGAGGGGCGCGACGTCGAGACGCGCGATGCCCTGCTCGATCCCACGCGCTTCTTCGTCCCGATCCGCGGCGCGATCGACGCAGACCTCGCGCGCGAGGCGCATGCGCTGCTGGACCGGCGCATGCGCGATGTGCTGTCGCCACTTGCTGCGGCGATTCCCGAGGGCTCGATCTGGAACCAGACGCGCAACTACCAGGAGCGGCTGCCGAAGACGGCGCGGGTGCGCACGGCTTTTCTCGAGCGCCGGCGCGGGCGCGCCTGGCGGACGGCCGAAGCCGTCGGCCTGATCGCGATGATGCGGTCAGAGAGCTTCCGCGCCTTCGCCGAGACCATCGCCGGGCGCGGGCTCGATCCCGAGTTCGGCCAGCAGGTGCTGTGCTACGGGCCCGGCGACTATGCCGGCCCGCATACGGACCATCATCCCGAGGACAGCTGCGCCGCTGCCGGCTATGTCGATTTCCACATCAGCTTCGGCTCATCGGCCGTGGCGCATCACTACCTAGTCTATGCGCGCGACGGGCACTTCTCGGAGATTGTTAACGTGAACACGCCCGGCGGCATCACGGTCTACCGCTTGCCGTTCTGGCACTACACCACGCCGCTGTTGCCGCGGCCAGGCCGTGCGCCGCAGGCACGGCGCTGGGTCGTGCTGGGAACGTTCCTCTTCGCCGACTCGGCCGATCAGGTGCGGCGCGGCCGGCAGGCGTAGGTCACGTTGCTGCCGCCTGGGGCGGGGCCGAGATTGATCGCGTCCTTGCCGAACGAGGCGCAGTGCTGCTGCGCCTTCTGCTGATCCGCGCCGCTCAGCACGACCTGGTTCTCATCGCCGCTGACTTTCTGGGCGCCGCCGAAGCTGGCGCAGCCGGCCAGCACCAACGCCAGCACGGGTACGAGACGCACCATCGAATCCTCCGCTGAAACGAGCGCTTAAACGCCACCGCACGGTCAAGGTTCCAACGCGGGAGCAGGCGCGCTTATTCCGCTGCGTCGGCCACCTTCGGATCGTCCTTGTAGTAGCCGTGCCGACCGAACTCGGCGAGCGTGGCCGGCCGGATGACATGGGTGCGCGGCTCGACCGCGTAGTAGCCGCCGTCGCGGCCGATCAGCGGAATGATACGGTTCCAGCGACTGAACACCCGGCGCATGACCGCCGAATGGTCGATCATGCCCTCCTTCTCTTCCTCGTCATGGGCGAAAAGCAGCTCGTGCGCCGCCACGAACTCATCTATGAACTGCTTGTCGACGATGCCGAGATTGCTCATCACCCAGCAGCGGTCCTCGAGGTCCCAATAATAGGCGAGGCCCACGAACTCGCGCGCCCTTGTGAAATAGGGGAAGAACGGGAAAGTGCGGCAGGACATGGAGCGGTTCTCGCGCTCGCAGAACCTCGCTCCCTTGCACTCGACCGCGAGGCAGTCCTTGTGCAGATCGGCGACGATCTCGCGGCCCGCGGCGTCGG
>DATAAP010000086.1:0-7518 GCA_036260035.1 Alphaproteobacteria bacterium
GCCTTCGCCAATGTCCATGCCTACCGGCGGCGGCTGCTGGCGCGGCGGTCCTTCGCGCGTGCAGTAGACGAGGCCAGGCCATACCGCCAGCTTTTCCCGCTCGGCGCGCCCGAGCGCGATTGAAACGAAATCTTAAGCAGAACACCAAGTCGTGGGTGCGATTTGGGCACGCTGCCTGTCGATATGGCATGCCTAAAAAGCAATCCCGCATTGCAGCATTTTGTGCGGCGCACATACCGCATTTTGCTATGCTGCTTCCGTAGCAAAAACCTCCGGGAGGACCGCCGAAGCAGCCGAACATTGGCTTAGGAGCTGTTCATGCGGTCTGAATCGAAAATCTCCATCGCCGGCGACGAGATCGTCGTCCGCGTCTCAGCCATGGAACTCGAGCGCAGTGCCCGCGCCTATCGCGCGCGCGTCATCGGCGAGCTGCTCGCGGACGCGATCATCTGGGCGACGCGGCTGCCGCGCCGGCTGGCCGAGTCGTTCGAGTCGGCCGGGCGCCGCCAGCGCGTCTGACCTGACGGAGCTTTCGTGCGCCGCAGCGCGTTGCCTTCCGTTGAAGGAGGGCACGCATGCGGCTCGACGGCTCCTGCCATTGCGGCGCGGTGCGGTTCACGCTCGAATCGCGCCATCCGTATCCGTTCAATCTCTGCTACTGCACGATCTGCCGCAAGACGGCGGGCGGCGGCGGCTTCGCGATTAACCTCGGCGGCGACGCGCGCTCGCTGAAGGTCACCGGGCGGCGCAAGGTGCGCGTCTACCAGGCGATGGTCCGCAATCCTGAGGACAAGCGCGCGCACCGCAGCAGTGCGCGGCGGCATTTCTGCGGCGCGTGCGGCAGCGCGCTGTGGCTATGGGATCCGACCTGGCCCGAGCTCGTGCATCCCTTCGCCTCGGCGATCGACACGAAGCTGCCGAAGCCGCCGGAGCGCACGCATCTGATGCTCGATTTCAAGGCGTCCTGGGTCGAGCTGCATTCCGGCCGGCGCGACAAGCGCTTCAAGCGCTATCCCGAGGAGAGCATCGCCGAATGGCACGAGCGCCTTGGGCTCGTGAAGTAGTCAGACCGCAGCGATGGCGAGCGCCGACAGCTCGGGCGCGTGATAGAGCCGCACCAGCTCGTCCTCGAGATAGCGCGCGATCGCGCGCATGCCCGAACGGCCGTCGCGCGCCTCGGCATCCGGATTGTAATTGGTGTTGGTGTTGATGTCGTAGGTGTAGACCGTACCGGCCGCGTCGACGATGAACTCGACGCCGGCGATGCCGATGCCGTTCGCGGCGAGGAAGGCCTCGTAGCGCCGGCGCAGCGCGGAGTCGATGCCGTCAATGATTTGGAAGCGCGGCGCCTGTGTCTCGCCGATCGGGCAGAACGCATCGCCCGCCGCGCACTGGTCGGCCGGGCACAGTTCGAAGCCCTGCCGCGTGTCGACGCGCACCGCATAGAAGAAGCGGCCGCCGATGAACTCGGCGCGGGTGATGAACGGCTCCGGCGCCTTGATGTATTCCTGCAGCAGCGACACGCCGTCAACCGGTGGCTCGTACGCGTCGCTCGCGACATGCGCCTTGAGCGCGCCGGCATTCGCAAAGAGCTGGACGCCATGGCCCTTGCCACCGCGGTTGGGCTTGAGGATCACCGGCCCGTCGAAACGCTCAGCGGCCTCGATGATCGCCTTGCGACCGACTGCGGCGATGCTGCATGGCGTGCGGATCCCAGCCGATTCGAGGGCGGCATACTGCGCTGCCTTGCTGACCTCGAGCCGCAGCGCGCGCGTGTCGTTCACGACCCGCCGCCCATGCCGCTCCAGCCAGGCGAGCACGATCGCCGTGTACTCGGGCCCGTAGCGGTGGTCGCGCGTGTACGAGGACGCGCTCATCCGGTTGTAGAACACGCCCTCTGGCGGCGCCGCGCTCAAATCGACCGTGCCTTCGTCCAAGAACCACTCGCTGAACGGCGTGCCCTGCGCCTTGAAGGCGGCGCGCAGCGGCTCAACCCAGGCATCGTTCTCGTGGAGGACGTAGACGCGCGACATTATACATCTATTAACTGTTATACGGGATTTATATACGCTTATACAATGTACAATGTCAAGGCGCCAGCGTCGCAGCTGTGCCGGAGAACAGCCGGACATTTCCAATGTCGCGGGTGGGAAGGGCCCGCGTGTGCCGCGCGATCAGCGGCATTTTCCATAGGGGGATTTCCGAGTCGCGCAGGATTGCGCGCGTGTCCAGGCCGCCGCGGTCGATGCGGTCGCCGGGCGCAAGGCGCCGTAGCCGTCCGCACCCTATCGAAGATGCCGAGGAACCAGTCGAGGCCGCCGGATAGCGTGCCGACGAAGCCGAACAGGGCGAGGCGGTGGCGTATGCTCATCGCTTCGTGGCGCGCGCGACCCGCCGTTCCCTGCGCAGGAAATCGACGAAGGCCTGGAGCGGGCCGGGGACTTGCCGCCGGCTCGGATAGTAGAGGTAGAGGCTCGGCAGACGCGGGATCCAGTCTTCGAGCAGCGCCACCAGCTTCCCCTCGCGCAATGGCTGCTCGACGAAGTCAACCAAGGTGTAGGCGATGCCGACGCCGTCGAGCGCCGCGCGATTCTGCATCGTTTCCGTGTTGACGATCAGATTGCCTTCGACGGCGACTTCCAGCTGCTTGCCGCCCTTCTCGAAAGGCCATGGCTTGAAGGCGCCGCTGGGAAAGCGCACGCGGACGCAGTTGTGCGCCTGCAGATCCTGCGGCTTCGTCGGCCGCGGATGCGATTCGAGGTAGCGCGGGGCCGCGACGACAGTGCCGCGCATGTCGCCGACCGGGGTCGCGATCATGTCGCGGTCGATGCGCTCGCCGATGCGGATCCCGGCATCGAAGCGCTCCCGGACGATGTCGCGCAAGACGCCGTCGGCGCTTACCTCTAGCGTGATTTTCGGATGTGCTTCGAGGAAGCGTGCGACCAGCGGCTCAATGAGCAGCCGCGCCACAGGCGGGGGCACGGTAAGGCGCAGCATGCCGGTCGGCGAGCTGCGAAAGTCATTCACCGAGTCGAGGGCGGCCTGGAAGTCGTCGAGCAGCGGCGCAAGCCGGGCCAGCAGCCGCTCGCCCGCCTCGGTCGGCGCCACGCTGCGCGTTGTGCGGTTAAGCAGGCGCACACCAAGCTTCTCCTCGATGCCGCGGATCGTCTCGCTCAAGGTGGAGCGCGAGACGCCGAGCTGGTCCGCCGCCTTGGCGAAGCTCCTTTGAGTTGCCACCGCGGCGAACGCCCTCATCTCAGAAAACCCGATCTCACGCATTGGTCGGCTTCTCCGAACAGCCTGTTCGCATAATGCCAAATTCACGAACACTCTCGCAGAGCCTAGTTTCCTTCTCAAGAGGACGGGCACCGCCCGCCATTACCAAGGACCAAAGCCATGAGTTCGCTGCTTGTCGTCACCTCCAGCCTGTTCGGCGAAGCCTCGCAGTCGCGCCAGATGGCGCGCGAGCTGGTCGGCAGCCTGCTCCGGAGCAATCCTGCGCTACGCGTCGTCGAGCGCGACCTGACCCCCGCCTCGATGCCGCATCTCAGCGGCGACACGCTGACAGCGGTCATGACGCCCGCGGAAAAACGCACGCCGACCCAGCACAAGGCCGCGGCATTCGCTGACGCGCTTATCGCCGAGGTCGAGGCCGCCGACATGATCGTCCTGGCGGCGCCGATGTATAACTTCTCGATCCCGTCGACGCTGAAGGCGTGGCTCGATCACATCGCGCGCTCCGGCCGCACGTTCCGCTACACCGCGGCGGGGCCGGAAGGGTTGCTGAAAGGTAAGAAGGTGTATGTCGTGACCGGCCGTGGCGGTGTCTACAGTGGCGAGAGCCCGGCCAGAGCGCTCGATTTCCAGGAGCCGTATCTGCGCGCGATGCTCAGCTTTCTCGGCCTCACCGATGTCAGCTTCGTCCACGTCGAGGGGCTGAACATCAGCAAGGAGCAGGCGGAGAACGGACGCGTTCGCGCCCGCCAGGCGATCGCCGCACTCATGCCGAAACTCGCGGCCTGATATTCGTCCGCTGGGCGGAATGGCAGGCAGCGCAGGCTTGTGAAGGACGCCGCGTCGTCTATCGTGACGCGGCGTTCCTTCATGAGGACTCAAGTGAACGATTTCCCCAGGCCCGTCCGCGAGATCGGTCTGCTCTCCGTCGACCAGCTGCGCGAGCTCGACGGCATCGCGCTGTTCCGCGGCATCATCGAGGGTCGCATTCCGGCGCCGCCGATCACAGAAACTCTCGGCTTCTGGCTGCACGAGGCGGAGGTGGGCCGCGTCGTCTTCGCCGGCGCGCCGGAGCGCCGCCACTACAATCCAATCGGCAGCGTGCATGGCGGCTTCGCCGCGACGCTGCTCGATTCGGCGATGAGCTGCGCGGTGCACACGCATCTGAAGAAAGGGTTCGGCTACACGACCGTCGAGTTCAAAGTGAACTTCGTCCGCGCGATCACCGACCAGACCGGGACCGTGTATTGCGAGGGCAGGAGCATCAATGTCGGCAACCGCATCGGCACGGCGGAGGGCCGCATCACCGACGCCGCCGGCAAGCTCTACGCCCACGGCACCACGACCTGCCTGATCTTTTCGATTTAGGGCAAGGGCCGGTCATTGGATCATCGGGACGCGGAGACATCGAAGGCCGGGTCCAATGACCCGCCCTGCCTCAACTTGCCCGGATTTGACGCTAGGTTAGAGCTGGCCCGCGAGCGCCGCGGCGGTGTCCTTGCCGGCGACGACGGGGAAGATCTCGAACCCGGCGATGTCGCACCATTCGGCGACCCAGCGCTGGAGCAGTGCCACGTCGTCGCATTCCATGAGCTGGAAGCAGCGCTGCAGGTCGGCGGTTACCCAGCTGCCGACGAAGCTGACGCCTTCGGGCATCATCCGGCCCTTGTCGCGGAAGCGGCGGTAGACCGATTTCGGATCGCGGCCGAACGTCTCGACCACCATGAACAGCATGCGTTCCTCCTGCTAAGGCAGAATCTCAGCCCGGCGCGAAGCAGCTCAGCACGGCATCCCAGGCCAGTTCGCCTGCTGCTGCCGCCAGCGTGAAGTCGCTGACCTTCGGATTGTGCAGCTGCGACGTGCTCGCCACGTACAGCACGTCGCCATCGGCGCGGCCGTGGAAGGGCTGCAGCGCGCGCGCCATGGCCGCATGGACCTGCCGCCCGATCTGACGCAGCGCCGAGCGCTCGAAGGCCTGATTCGTGACCACCACGGTTAATGTCGTGTTGCCCTGAGGCGGCTCGCCAGTCTTCGACGCGATGCCTTCGGCGATCGAGGCGCGGTGGCCGCTCTCGTCGCGATTGCCGCGCACGACTTTGCCCGTACGGTCGACAATCGCGCCCAGGGCGTTGACCACCGTGAAGACGGCGATGCGCGTTGCGCCGAGCGTTCCGAAGGCGCCGCCCTGGCCGGCGGGTTCGCCGCGGTATTTCGGGTTCCATGCCTTGCCGACCGTCGCGGAGCTGCCGGCGCCGACACGGCCGAGCGGAAACGTTCCGGGCGCTGCCGCGCGCAGCGCTGCGCGGCCGAGCGCCGCGTCCGGATAGATCCAGTTGGGGCGGACGCCAAAGTCGTAGATCACCGCTCCCATCACCAACGGGATGTTGCCGGAGCGGCCTGACTCGCCGCGGCGCTCGAACAGCTCCGCCGTGACGCCGGTGGCCGCTTCCAGGCCCATGGCCGAACCGCCTGCTAGGCAGATCGCATCGCAGGTCGGGTAGTCGCCGATCGTGCCCGAGGCGCCGCCGCGGATGTCGGTCTCGACCATCACGCGCCGCCCGAAGCCGAAGACGGTGCAGCCGGTCGGCCCCTCGACATAGTCGGCAGTGCCGATCGCCAGGCCCGGGAACTCGAAGTTCAGGCTGGCGTGGCCGCTGCGCGTCTGCGGCGCCAGATCTGCATTGGGCCGCTTCTGAGCGGCGGCGGAACCGGCGACGAGCGGCATCACGCCTGCCGCACCCACGCCGCTGAGGAAATCGCGCCGCCGCATGTCTGTCCCATTACCGTTCGCCGAAGTATCGACCGAAGTGCTGGTTCCGCGCCAGCTTCCGCGAGGCCGGCGAAATTGACTGTCAGCGCGCATTTCCCGGTCGCGACCGTCCGGTAACGCTTTATCATGCGATGTCGGTTAAGAGCATTCCTGAACCTGCAAGGACCTTGAACCGCGCATGCCGCAGCACACGCCGCTGATAGCGACGATCGTCGCGGCGCTCGCCCTTGCCTTCGTCCTGGGCGCGCTTGCCAACCGGCTGCGCATCTCGCCGCTGGTAGGGTATCTGCTCGCCGGCGTCGCGGTAGGGCCTTACACCCCCGGCTTCGTCGCCGACCAGGCGCTGGCCAACCAGCTCGCCGAGATTGGCGTCATCCTGCTGATGTTCGGCGTCGGCATGCATTTTTCGTTGAAGGACCTGCTCTCGGTGAGAGCGGTCGCCGTGCCCGGTGCGCTTGCGCGCATTCTGGTCGTCGGCCTCGTCGGCATGGGGTTCGGAGCCCTGCTGGGCTGGCGGCTCGGCGGCGGGTTCATCTTTGGCCTCGCACTGTCCGTCGCCAGCACCGTCGTGCTGCTGCGGCTGTTGCAGGAGCGGCGCCTGCTTGACAGCGAATGGGGGCGGATCGCGGTCGGCTGGCTGATCGTCGAGGATCTGGCGATGGTGCTGGCGCTGGTGCTGCTGCCCGCCGTGGCGGCCCTGCTCAGCGAAGACGGCGTCCTCGCGCAGCGCGCCCTGAGCCTGGAGGAGATCGGCCAGGCCGTCCTCATCACCCTGGGCAAAGTCGCGGCTTTCCTCGTGCTCATGCTGCTGGTCGGCCGGCGGGTGATCCCATGGGTGCTCCATTACGTCGCCCATACCGGCTCGCGCGAGCTGTTCCGGCTCGCCGTCCTGGTCGTCGCACTGGGGGTCGCCTATGTCGCGGCCACGCTGTTCGACGTCTCCTTCGCGCTGGGGGCCTTCTTCGCCGGCATGGTGCTCGCCGAGTCCGAGCTCAGCCAGCAGGCGGCGAACGAGACCCTGCCGCTGCGCGACGCCTTCGCCGTGCTGTTCTTCGTGTCGGTCGGCATGCTGTTCGACCCGACCATCGTCCTGCGCGATCCGTGGGCGGTGCTGGCGACGGTGTTCATCATCGTCGTGGGCAAGACGCTCATCGCGTTTCTGATCGTGCTCGCCCTCGGCTATTCGGTGGCCATGGCGCTGCCAATTTCGGTCAGCCTCGCGCAGATCGGCGAGTTCTCCTTCATCCTCGCGGCGCTGGGTCTGGAATACGAACTGATGACGGAGCGCGCGCGCGACCTCATCCTGGCCGGCGCCATCATCTCCATCATCCTGAACCCGATCCTGTTCGGCGCCACCGACTGGGTGCGGCCGTGGCTGGAGCGCCGTATACGCGTTCCGGCGGATGCAAAGGAAGAGCCGCCCGCGGCGGAGCCGCTGCCCGTGACGAAACTGAAGGGCCATGCCGTGCTGATCGGCTATGGCCGCGTCGGCAGCGTCGTCGCCGACCGCCTGC
>DATAAP010000087.1:0-19619 GCA_036260035.1 Alphaproteobacteria bacterium
CCTCGATGCCGCGGCGCGGCGCCGCGGGCTTTTCAAGGTGGCTGTCGAGCCACATGAAGAAAAACGACGAGCCGATCCACGCGATCGCCGTGACAACGTGGATCCAGCGCACGACGAGGTCGAGCCATTCCTGCAGAAGCGAGTCCATCAGGCGCCTTTCACTCCACGACCAGATGGGCAAGGCGAAAGCCCGCGATACGGCCGATCTGCTCGAGCGCCGTCGCGAACTCAGCCTCGCGTGTGCTTCCGAGACGGCTAGCGAAGCTCTCCAGAATCTCCTCCTTGCCACGGCCCTTGACGGCCATGATGAACGGAAAGCCGAATTTCGCGCGATAGGCCGCGTTCAGCGCGTGAAACCGCTCGTACTCGGCTTGCGTCAGCCGATCGAGGCCGGCGCCGCGCTGCTCGCGCGCAGAGTCCGGTGTCAGTGCGACGGCCGCCTTGCCCGCGAGTTCGGGATGGCCGCAGATGAGGTCCATCTGCTCACCGTAGCTCGCCTCCTTGACCACGCGCACCATCGCGTCGTGCAGGGCAGCCCGGCCGGGGAAGGGGCGCGCAGCAGCGGCGCGCGCAGCCACCCACGGCGCATGCTCGAAGACCTGCCCCAGCGCGGCGGTGAAGGCGTTCGCGTCCATGCGGTTGAGCTCGTCGAGCTTGATCGGAACGGCCACGGCCGGGCGAAGATAGACGCCAACGCGGTCGGCGGACAAGCGGGGGTTGCCGGTGCCCGCAGCGATTGACTCCGCACCGCCCTTCCCCGCAGATATGGCGTGTGCCAAGCATGCCTGGCGCGGTATGAATTTTGAAAGTTGGCCGCCTGAAGAGGCGCCGCAGAAAACGGGGAGTCACGATCAATGCTGAAATCTGCAGTTTCGCTGGCCACCGCGCTTGTGGCCGGAGTGATGGCGAGCGGCGCGATGCAGTCGGCGAATGCGCAGCAGACGCCGATCAAGTTCACGCTCGATTTCGTGCTGCAGGGCCCGCAGGCGCCGTTCTTCCTTGCCCAAGAAAAGGGCTATTACGCCGCCGAAGGGCTCAATGTGACGGCAATCGATGCGGGGCGTGGATCCTCCGATACCGTAAACCGCGTGGCCAGCGGCGCATATGACATCGGCTTCGGCGACCTCAACGCGCTGATCGAGTTCAACGCCAAGAATCCCGGCAAGGAAATCCCGGCCGTTCTCATGGTTTACGACCAAGCGCCGTTCGCGATCATCACGCTCAAGAACAAAGGCATCGCGAAGCCCGCCGATCTCGTCGGCAAGAAGGCCGCGGCTCCTTCCTTCGACACGCCGTTCCGCCTCTTTACCCTGTTCGCGAAGACCAACGGCTTCGACCCTGCCGCGGTCAACTGGGCGAATGTGGCGCCACCCCTGCGCGAACCGATGCTGGCGCGCGGCGAGACCGATGCGATCTCCGGGTTCAGCTTCACCGCCGTCCTGGCGCTCAAAGGCCTCGGCGTAGCCGACTCCAACGTGCAGACATTCATGTACAAGGACTACGGCGTCGACCTCTATTCGAACGCCGTCATCGCCTCGCCGAAGCTGATTCAGGAGAACCCGAAGGCTGTGCAGGGCTTCGTGAAGGCGACCATCCGCGGCATCCAGGACACGATCGCCGATCCGAAGACCGCGATCGCCGCGTTGAAGAAGAAGGACCCGCTCATCAACGATGCCCTCGAACTCGAGCGCCTGCAGCTCGCGCTGAGCACCAGCGTGCTCACCGCCGACGTCAAGGCGAACGGCATCGGCGGCGTCACGTCCGACCGCCTGCGCAAGAACATCGAACTGGTGACCACCGGCTTCAATCTCGACCGCAAGGTGCCGCCGGAGCAGGTGTTCGTCGACCGCTTCCTGCCGCCCAAGGCGGAGCGGATGCCGACGCGCTGAACGGGAGCCGACGTCTTGGACGGCGCCTTGCCGTTCGTCGACATCGACCGGGTCAGCCTGACGTATGGTCGCGAGGGCAACGGCACCCTCGCCCTCTCCGACGCTAGCCTGACGATCGACCGCGGCGAGTTCGTCGCGGTCGTCGGGCCCAGCGGCTGCGGCAAGTCGACGCTGCTCAAACTGGTCTCCGGCCTTGCCCTCGCAAGCTCCGGCCGCGTCTCCGTGGCCGGCAAGCCGGTCACGGGGCCGCTCAAGATCTGCGGCATGGCGTTCCAGAATGCGACTCTGCTGCCGTGGCGGACGACACTCGACAATATCCTGCTACCGCTGGAGATCGTCGAACCGCACGCACGCAATCACCGGCGCGACCGTGAACAGAACGTGGCGCGGGCGAAGGAGCTGCTGGCGACGGTGGGCCTCGCCGGATTCGAGGACAAATACCCGTGGCAGCTTTCCGGCGGCATGCAGCAGCGCAGCTCCCTCTGCCGCGCCCTGATCCACGAGCCTGACCTGCTGCTGCTCGACGAGCCGTTCGGCGCTCTAGACGCATTCACGCGCGAGGATCTGTGGGGTGTGCTGCAGACGCTCTGGATGAAGAAGAAGCCGACGGTGATCCTCGTGACGCACGATTTGCGCGAGGCCGTCTATCTCGCTGACACGATCTATGTCATCAGCGCCCGCCCCGGCCGTGTCGTGTCGCGCACACCCGTAAAGCTGCCGCGGCCGCGCACGATCGAGACCACCTTCCTGCCGGAATTTATCGACATGGCCCATGCGCTGCGGGACCAGATCGCCCACGTGCGGAGCCAATGATGGCCGCGGTCATGGCCGCCATCCATGTAGGCATCGCGCTGGCGATCATCGGCGTCGGACTGGGCCTGGTCGTCTGGCTGGTGTCGAAAGGGCCGCCGGCGCTCCGTAACCCGGCGATGCGCAGCCTGCCCTGGATCGTGACGATCGCAGCCGTGGCACTTTGGCAGATCGCCTGCATGGTCCTCCAGATTCCGACCTTCATTCTTCCGGCCCCGACGGAGGTACTCGCCTCCTTCATCCAGTACTACGGACCGATCACGACGCACTCGGTGCAGACTCTCGTCACCACCCTGCTCGGATTCGGCCTCGCCGTCTTGTTCGGCCTGGTGCTCGGGCTGGTCATCGGGTCATCTCGGCTCATTTACGAGGCGCTGTACCCGCTCATGGTCGCATTCAATTCGATTCCGAAAGTCGCGATCGTGCCTGTGCTCGTGATCTGGTTCGGCATCGGCACCGTGCCGGCGATCCTCACGGCCTTCCTGATCTCGTTCTTCCCGATTGTCGTGAACGTCGCGACAGGATTGGCCACCATCGAGCCGGAGCTGCAGGACGTCATGCGCTCGCTGGGCGCGCGCAAGACGCAGATCCTGTGGAAGATCGGCATCCCGCGCTCGCTGCCCTACTTCTTCGCCTCGCTCAAGGTCGCGATCACGCTCGCCTTCGTGGGCTCGATCGTGTCAGAGACGGTCGCGGCGAATGCCGGCATCGGCTACTTGATGATGGCGGCAAGCTCGCGCTTCGACGTGCCGCTGGTCTTTGCCGGGCTGGTCGTCGTTGCCGTGCTGGGCGTCGTGATGTACGAGATCTTCGTCTATCTTGAGCGCCGCTTCACCTTCTGGGCGACCCGCGGGACCGAGCTGGTGACCTAGACATTCTAACGACAGCGCACGGGGAGGAACGATGGCGCAGGCGGTTCCAACGCAGCAGGTTGATGACGAGCGCGTGCGCGTCACGCGCTGGGATTTCGCGCCCGGCGCCGCCACCGGGTTCCATGTGCACGAATACCCCTACGTCGTGACCTATCTGACCGATGCTGTACTTAAGATCGTCGACAAGGACGGCCAGGAAAGCATGATTGAGATGAGGGCTGGCGGCAGCTACTCGCGGCCCAAGGGCGTCGCCCACGACGTCATCAACGCGGGCTCCGCCGCGATGGCCTTCGTCGAAGTCGAAATTAAGTCGTAACATATCCTAAGCGCGTGAGCGGCCGCATGCATCGCGCACCACTGCTCCGGCCTCCCGATAGACAGACAGTGCTGCATCGGCGGCGGCGCCGCGCGGTAGCTTGAAGCCGTGCGCGGCCAGCATCGTCTCTAATGCTGCCAGCGTCACCAGCACGTTCTGTTTGCGGCAGTTGTATCCCATCGTGCCGATGCGCCAGATCTTACCCTTGAGCGGCCCGAACGACGTGCCGATCTCGATACCGAAATCCTCCAGCAGAGCGCCGCGCACCTTCTCGCCGTCGATGCCTTCAGGAATCACCACGCCCGTGACGTTGGGCATCTTGTGCTTCTGGTCGCCGAACAGCCGCAGCCCCATAGCCGTCAGACCAGCGGTCACCGCCCGGCTCGCCAGCGCATGGCGATCGAAGGCCGCCTGCAAGCCCTCCTTCAGCAGGATCCGCGCGCACTCGCGCGCGGCGTAGAGCATGCTCGTTGCTTCGGTGTGATGGTTGAGCCGGCGCTCGCCCCAATAGTCCATCACCATCGCGAGATCGAAGTAGTTCGACTGGATGCGCGGCGCATTGGTGGGCTTGTCCTCGGCGGCGCGGATGCCCTGTTCAACATGCTTGCGCGCGTAGATCTGCTCGGCGATCCGGTCGCTGAGCGTCAGGGGCGCGACACCGGGCGGGCCGCCGAGGCATTTCTGCAGACCCACGCTCACGGCCTCGATCTGCCAAGCGTCCACGGGCAGATCCATGCCGCCGATGCTCGCGGTGGCATCGACATACAGCATCGCTCCGTGCTTGCGGCAGAGCGCGCCGATTTCCGCGAGCGGCTGCGCCATTGTCGTCGAGGTATCGCCCTGCACGGTGGCGACGAGCTTCGGGCGGTGCTGCTTGATGGCGCCTTCTATTACGGAAGGCTCGAAGACCTTCCCCCACTCGGCGTCGATCGTCCGCACATCGGCACCGCACCGGCTGGCGATCTCCACCAGCAGATGCCCGAACCGGCCGAAGATAGGCACCAATACACGATCACCCGGCACCAGAATCGAGACCAGCACCGCCTCGATGCCGGCACGCGCCGTGCCGTCGACGACGAAGGTCCAGCGGTTCTTCGTCTGGAAGACCTGCCGGTACAGTGCCATCACGTCGTTCATGTAGCGCGTAAATTGCGGATCGAACTGTCCCAGCATCTGCGCAGACATGGCACGCAGCACGCGCGGGTCGACATTGATCGGCCCCGGCCCCATCAGCAGGCGCGGCAGCGGATCGAGCTCGTCGTGGATGGGATCGATCATCGGTTGGCCAGGGCGACGAGCGCGTCAGCGAGCACACGGCAGCCGGCCGCGAGGTCGCCGGCGGTGGCGCTCTCCGCCTCGTTGTGGCTGATGCCGCGCAGGCATGGCACGAAGATCATGCCGGTTGGACACAGCGCGTTCATGTGCATAGCGTCATGGCCAGCCCCCGACGGCATGTCCATGTGCTTGAGGCCCAGCGCCTCGGCCGTGTCGCGGACGAGGTCGACCACCGGCTTCGCGAAGACGGTCGGCTCGACATACGAAATGTCCGTGACCGTAACTGCGCAGCCTTTAGCGTTCGCGTTCGCGACGCCGGCGACACGGTCGCCGAGCTCGCGCACGACCTTGGCGTCGGGATGGCGGAAGTCGATGGTAAAATGCACGCGGCCAGGCACCGTGTTCGGCGAGCCCGGATAGACCTCGAAGCGTCCGACGGTGAACCGCACCACGTCCGCATCGTCGCGCATGAGATCCTCGAGCGCCGAAACGATCTTTACTGCCGCCGACAGCGCATCTTTGCGCGCGCGCCGCGGCGTGGTTCCAGCATGCGCCTCTTCGCCCACCACATCGACGGTGAACCGCCGGGAGCCCTGGATCATCGTCACCACGCCGATCGTGTTGCCGGTCGCCTCGAGGATTGGGCCCTGCTCGATATGCGCCTCGACGTAGCCGTCGACAGGAAAGCCGAGCGCCGTGCGCGGCGTCGCCGGCGCCGCAGCCAATGTCTGGGCGAGCGCATCCCGCAGCACGACGCCGGCGCGGTCGGTGACCGCCAGCATCTTCGCGAGATCGTAGGTGCCGGCAAACACCGCCGAGCCCATGGCGCCCGGCTGGAAGCGGCTGCCCTCCTCGTTCGTCCATGCGACCAGTTCGAGTGGGCGCCGCGTCTTTACGCCGCCATCCTCCAGCGCCTCAAGCACCTCGAAGCCCGCGAGCACGCCGTACGCGCCATCATAGCGGCCGCCGGTCGGCTGGGTGTCAAGATGCGAGCCGGTCAGCACCGGCCGCGCCGACGCATCCGTGCCCTCGCGCCGCACGAAGAGGTTGCCGATGCGATCGGTGAACACGCCGAAGCCGCGCGCGCGTGCCCAGGAGGCGAGAAGGCTCCTCGCCTTGGCGTCCTCCGGTGACAGCGCCTGCCGGTTGACTCCGCCTTTGGGCGTCGCGCCGATCCGGCCCATCTCGACATGGCGCTGCCAAAGCCGCGTCGCGTCAACGAAACGCGATCCGACGGTAATCGGTTGGATACGGTTCAAGGTGGCTTGCCCGACTGCCATTCTCGCCTCGTCGCACGTGTTGCCTCATGGCGATAGCACGGATGGCCGGCTCGGTCACCCGCGGCGCCACGCAAATATCCTCTGGACCGGACCGGGCGCAATGATCAAGGTCGGCGGACGCCAGGGAGGACGCATGAGAAAGCCGATTGCTGGA
Source organism: Alphaproteobacteria bacterium (assembly GCA_036260035.1). Lineage (GTDB taxonomy): Bacteria > Pseudomonadota > Alphaproteobacteria > CACIAM-22H2 > CACIAM-22H2 > DATAAP01. The sequence continues at coordinate 6,597 of DATAAP010000087.1, forward strand.
CAGAGAGTGATCGTGACCGCCGGGGCCGCGGGCATCGGGCTCGCCATCGCCGCCGCTTTCCTGAGTCAGGGTGCCAAGGTTTTCATCTGCGACGTCGACCACGCTGCGCTCGACGAGTTCCGCAAGACGCATCCCGGCGCTGGCGCCACGATGGCGGATGTGGCCGAGGCCGACCAGGTCGACCGGCTGTTCCAGGAAGCCGGCACCTTCCTCGGTGGGCTTGACGTCCTCGTCAACAACGCCGGCATCGCCGGTCCAACCGGGCCTGTCGAGGAGATTTCGCAGGAGGACTGGCGGCGGACTTTGGCGGTCAATCTCGAGGGCCAGTTCCTGTGCACGCGCCGCGCTGTACCGCTGCTGCGGCAGGCCGGGGGCGGCGCGATCATCAATCTGTCCTCGGCGGCCGGGCGTTTCGGCTTCCCGCGGCGGACGCCCTATTCTGCGTCGAAATGGGGCGTGATCGGCTTCACAAAGAGCCTGGCTGTCGAGCTCGGTCCCGACAACATCCGGGTCAACGCCATCCTGCCCGGCGCGGTCGACGGCCCGCGCATTCGGCGCGTGATTTCGGCGAAAGCCGACTCTCTGGGCGTCCCATACGAAGAGATGGAAAAGCGCTACGTCTCGCAGGCGTCCCTCCGCCGCATGGTGACCGCCGACGACATCGCCGGCATGGCGGTCTTCCTGGCGAGTCCGGCGGGCTACAACGTCTCCGGCCAGGCCCTGCCGGTCGATGCCGACACGCAGTACCTCGTCTAACGGGACGGCAGCATGAGCAAGGTCGGCATTGTCGGCGCGGGGTTGATCGGGCGGGCGTGGGCGATCGTCTTCGCGCGCGCGGGCTTCCATGTCGCGATCTGGGACGGCGATCCGAAAGCGCTGAACGCGTCGCTCGGCACGATCAAGGATCGTCTCGACGATCTCAGAAATGCGGGTCTCGTCGATGACCCGGACGCCGTGCTGCGGCAGATCGAGCCGCGATCGACCTTGCAAGAAGCAATCGGCGGCGCCGAGTACGTGCAGGAGAACCTGCCTGAGACCGTGGAGATCAAGCGTCGCATCTTCGCAGAGATGGATGGGCTCGCCCCTGGCGATGCGATCCTCGCGAGCTCCACGTCCTCGATCCCAGCCTCCGCCTTCACAGAATCCCTGCAGGGGCGCGCGCGCTGCCTCGTCGCACACCCGGTCAACCCGCCCTATCTCATTCCGGTCGTCGAGCTATGCGGCGCGCCATGGACGGTGCCGGACACGGTCGCGCGCACTCGCGCACTGATGGAGCGGGCCGGCCAGGCGCCGGTCACGGTGCAGCGCGAGATCCAGGGCTTCATCCTGAACCGACTGCAGGGCGCGCTGCTGAACGAAGCTTTCCGCTTGGTCGAGGACGGCTATGTGACGCCCGACGACCTCGACAAGACCATCGCGCATGGTCTCGGCCTGCGCTGGTCCTTCATGGGGCCGTTCGAGACAATAGACCTCAACGCGCCGGGCGGCGTGCGCGACTACTGCGAGCGCTACGGGCCGCTCTATTACGACATCGCCAAGCAACAGGCAGACCCGCGGCCCTGGCGCCGCGTGATCGACAGGGTGGAGGCCGATCGCAACAAGGTTCTTCCGCGCAGCAGCCTCGCTGAACGCCAGACCTGGCGCGACAGGCGCCTTATGGCGCTCGCCGCGCACAAGCGTAAAATGGAGGAGGCCTAGCATGGCTCTCGCACAAGCGGCGAAGCGCCGGCGGTTCATCGATATCTCCATGCATTTGGAAAACGAGGTCGTCTCCGATCCGCCCGGCTACGGGCCGAAGATCGAGTACCTGACGCACCGGAGCACCGCGGCCGACGTTGCGAAGTTCTTCCCCGGCCTGAACGCGTCGGACCTGCCTGATGGCGAAGGCTGGGCGATCGAATGGATCCGGCTGATGACGCATAACGGCACGCATCTGGACGCGCCGTATCACTTCCATTCAACCATGAACCGCGGCGAGCGTGCTATCGCGATCGACGAGGTGCCGCTTGAATGGTGCTTCCAGCCGGGCGTGAAGCTCGACTTCCGCCATCTGCCCGACGGCTATGTCGTGCAGCCGGAAGACGTCGAACGCGAGCTGGCCCGCATCGGTCACACCTTGCAGCCGCTCGAAATCGTCGTGGTCAACACGCGCGCCGGCAGCGCCTATGGCAAGCCGGACTATGTCGATGCCGGCTGCGGCATGGGCCGCGAGGCGACCCTCTATCTCCTTGAGCGCGGCGTGCGGCTCACAGGCACGGATGCCTGGAGCTGGGACGCGCCGTTCCGGCACACACGCGACAAGTACGCCGAGAGCGGCAATGCCGCGCTGATCTGGGAAGGCCACAAGGCCGGCCGCGAGATCGGCTACTGCCACCTCGAGAAGCTGCACAATCTCGAGAACCTGCCTACCAACGGCTTCACGATCAGCTGCTTCCCGGTGAAGATCCGCGGCGCCTCTGCGGGCTGGACGCGCGCTGTCGCCATTTTCGAAGAGTGAGGGATCGAATGCAGATGCTGGCACCGCTGGAGATCGGCATTGCCGTGCGCGATCTGGCGCGGATGACGAGGTTCTATGCGGACGTGCTCGGCTGCACGCGAGTTTCCGAGGTCATTGTCCCTGCCGACAAGAGCCGCCTCAACGGGCTTTCGCCGGATGGCTGCACGGTCGTACGGCTACAGACGCCGTATGGCGAGCGCATCAAGCTGCTGGCTGCGCCTTCGACGGCCACCTCAGAGCGCGACCGCTGGCTGCTTGCGCGTGCCGGCCTGGCCTACCTGACCCTGATCATCGAAGGGATCGATGCGTGGTGCGCGCGGCTGAAGGCGCAGAGCGTTGCACTGGCGAGCGACGGGCCGGTCGAGAATCGGCCGGGCCTCTGGGTCCTGTTCTTCCAGGACCCGGAGGGCAATGTGCTGGAGCTCGTCGAGTACGCCGACTTGGCGAGCTACCGTCCCGATCTGAAGCGCTAGGCGGCGGTCGCCGATGGCGTCGCGGAGGTGCGCGCCGCCGGGGTTGCCGGAGTGGCCGGCGCCACCGGCTTGGTCTCGACGGGCTTCACCTCGCCCTTGTCGGCGTCCCAGCGCTTGCAGGACCCGTCGATAACGGCGCCTGTCTCGACCGTGAGCTGCTCATAGAATACGTCACCGGCCAGCTTCGCGGTTTTAGCGATCTCCACCGTGCGGGCGCGGATGGGTCCGGTCACGGAGCCCTGCACCTGGACCTTGTCGGCCTTCACCTCGCCGCGGATCGCGCCCGTGGGGCCGATGACCAGCGACTTGGCCTTGAGATTGCCGTCGACAGTGCCGTCGAGCTGCACGTCGCCTTCGCTGGTGATGTTGCCTACGACGCGGAAATTCTGGCTGATGATCGACGGCATTCCCTTGCCGGAGCTGGACGTGCTCATGCCGTTGCCCTTGTTAGTTCTGGAAAACATGCTGCTTGGTCTCCACGAATTTGCGGGGGTCGATGGTCTTGCCGTTGAAAGAAATCTCGTAGTGCAGATGCGGCGCCGTGCTGCGGCCGGTCGAACCCACCGCACCTAACTTGTCGCGCGCGTTGACGGTCTGGCCCTGGCGCACGGATATCTGCGACATGTGGCCGTAGCGCGTGCGCAGGCCGTAGCCGTGGTCGATCTCGACCATGTTGCCGTAGACACCGTTGCGCCCGGCGAACACAACCTTGCCCGGAGCCCGGGCGCGGATCTCGGCGCCGTTCGGCGCCGCCATGTCCAAGCCGTTATGCATCGCCAGCTGACCATTGAACGGATCGCGTCGCACGCCATATGGGCTCGCCAGCCCATACGCACTGAGCGGCGCGCCGATTGGCAGCGCGCGCACGGCCCGCTGCAGGTCCGTCAGCTTGTCCAGACTCTCGCCGAGTGCGACCAGGTTGTTGTGCGCCGGACTGCCGCGACCGGCGCGTTTGAATTCGATGAAAGGGCCGCCTGCGCCGCCCTGACGCGGCGCCATCGCGAGCAGCTTCGATGGTTCGATGCCGAGCTTCGATACATTGCGCTGCGTGCGGTCGAGGGCAGCGCGGGCCCGGGTGATCAGTTGCTGAATAGCTTCCTGCTGCGCGGCAAGCGCCGCGGCTTTCTTGTCCGCGGCAGTTGCGCTCGACGCAAGGCGCAGACGCTCAGCTTCGAGCTTGTCGCGCTCTGCGGCGAGACGGCGGCGCTCAGCCTCCGCCTCCTCGAGCCGGCGCTCGAGCTCCGCGATGCGCTCGGCGGCCGTGGCCTCGGCCTGCACAATTACCGGGTTAGAATCCTCCGGAATGGCTTCAAGCGTTTCAAGCGGCTGATCGCTAACGCGTCCCATAACGCGGTCATACGCCGACTGAACGAAGGCGACGCCATTCGCCCGGATATCTGAGTAAACGGCCGATGTGCTGAGCGACCACGCCGCAGCGCTGACCAGCGAAAGGGCCGATACGCCTGCAAAAAGCGTCTGCCGCATCGGCGACAGCCGCACGTACTTCACGCCGTGCTCGGACCGGATAATGATCTGGCGCTCGCGAAAGAGCTGCGAAAGACCCATCGCCTCGACCCTCCCCGTTAGCGCCCTGCAGGACGAGCGAAGCGCCCTGCCGGGGCTCCTGTTCTGGCGGCGCCGCGTGTCACGTCGCGAGGGGATAGGTTGGAGATGCTGGCCGATCCCATCGTGCGTCCACCTGCAGTCGCGTTGATCGCGCTTGTGCGCCACCTTTGCCGAATGTCGCGGCGATGCAGGCTCAGGATGGGTCGAATGCGCTCCTCTGACGATTGACCCACGCGGCCAGCACCGCGAGACAGGTCACCACTATCACGAGTATCGCTGCCAAAGCGTTAACCTGAGGGGAGAGGCCAAGGCGCACGCTGGAGAAGATCACCATCGGCAGGGTCGTGGCGCCGGGTCCTGTGACAAAGCTGGCGACGACCAGATCGTCCAGCGATAGGGTGAAGGCGAGCAGCCATCCGGCGGCCAGGGCCGGCGCCAGCATCGGTACGGTAACCGTGAAAAAAACCTTTGCAGGACGGGCACCTAGATCGTAGGCGGCTTCTTCCATCGCTGGATCGAGGCCGCTCATCCGGGCCTGCACGATAACGGCAACGAAGGCGAGCGACAGCGTCGCGTGGGCGACCACGAGGGTGCCAAAACCGCGCTCCAGGCCGACGACGCGGTCGATCGAGACAAATGTCAGCAACAGTGACAAGCCGGTGACAACCTCCGGCATTACCAGGGGCACCGCGAGAAGCGCCGCAAACAACCATCTGAACGAGAACCTTCCATAGCGCGCGAGCACAAAACCGCTGAGCCCGCCGATGACGACGGCGATGGTCGCACTCACGGCCGCCACCGCCAGACTCAGCCACGCGGCGTCAAGGACGCGCGCGTTGCGCAGCAGCTCGCCGTACCATCGTGTGGAGAATCCCGTCCATACGCTGACGAGACGCGACTCATTGAACGAGAAGACGATCAACAGAAGGATGGGCAGGTACAGGAAAGCATAGCCCGCTCCGAGTGCCGCGAGCAGGCCAAGCGGCCTTCTCATGGCGCCCCCCTTCCCTGCTTGCGCGAAGCCAGCATGTGCTGCAGCACGCCGACCGGAACGACGAGAAGCAAGCACAAGGACACCGAAAGCGCCGCCGCGACCGGCCAGTCGCGATTGCTGAAGAACTCCGTCCACAGCACACGGCCGATCATCGGCGTGTCCGGCCCGCCGAGCAGCTCCGGGATGACGAATTCGCCGACTGCGGGCACAAACACCAGCAGAAGGCCGGCGAGCACGCCGGGCAGCGACAGCGGCAGTGTGACCGTCCAGAAGACGCGCCACGGCCCTGCCCCCAAATCGGCGGCGGCTTCCGGCAGCGCGCGGTCGATCTTCTCGAGACTGGCATAGAGCGGCAGCACCATGAACGGCAGGTAGCCGTAGACGATGCCGAGGTGCACGGCGAACTGGTTGTTAATCAGCGCCAGCGGCTCATCGACCAGGCCCAGGCTCTGGAGCGCCGCGTTGATCAACCCGGTGGGCCGCAGCAGCGCCATCCAGGCGTAGATGCGCACCAGGAACGAGGTCCAGAACGGCAGAATGACGAGCATGAGGAGCACGCCGCGCCAGCGCGCCGGTGCGATGCTGATCGCATAGGCCATCGGATAGCCGACCAGCAGTGCGATCACGCTGGACGTCGCCGCGACGCGCAGCGCGTTGCCATAGGCTTCGGCATACAGGATGTCTTCGAGCAGGAGCCGATAGCTCTCCCACGACAAGGCCAGCGCGAAGGGCGGCTGGGCGTCGGCGCCTCGGGCAAGGCTGATCACGGCCACGATCGCGAACGGCACAAGCACGAACAGGCCGAGCCATAGAGCCGGTACTGCGATCGCGGCGACGTGGAAGCGATCGGTGCGGCCCGGCTTCATATCATCGCCCCAGCACGACAATGTCGTCCGGCGCGCACGAGACGGTGATCGTGGCGCCCGGCGCCAATGACGCAAGCGCCTCGTTGTCGCCCTTCAATCGCACCGGCGCGCCACGCGGAGTCCTCGCGTGCAGGATCGACTGATCGCCGCGATATTCGAGGCGGAGCACGCGCACTTCGAGACAGTTGGAATTCTCCATGGCCCCGAGGCGCAGCCGCTCGGGGCGGACTGCCAGCCAGACCGCCGTATCCGGCGCTATTTCGGCATCGTCGTGGACGATCATGTCGCCATCGGCCAGGCGGATGACGAGATAGCTGCCCTCGCGCTGGATCGCACGGCCCTCGAACAGGTTGGTATCGCCGATGAAGCCCGCGACGGACCGTGTCGCCGGACGGGCGTAGATTTCACGCGGCGTGCCGATTTGCACGATGCGCCCCGCCTCCATCACCGCCATGCGGTCGGCCAGCGACATCGCTTCTTCCTGATCGTGGGTCACCAGGATGAAGGCGATGCCGAGGCGCTTCTGGATGGCCGCCAGCTCCAACCGCGTCTGCTCGCGCAGGCGGCGGTCGAGGGCCGCCATCGGCTCATCGAGCAGCAGCAGCTTGGGCCGCTTCGCGAGGCTGCGCGCGATCGCAACGCGCTGTTTTTGCCCGCCCGAGAGCTGCGAGGGCCGGCGATGTGCGAAGGCCTCCATCTGCACGAGCTGCAGCATTTCGGCAACGCGCTTCTCGATCTCGTTGCGCGGCAGGTTCTCTTGCTTGAGCCCGTAGGCAACGTTGCTCCGCACGCTCATATGCGGAAACAGCGCATAGGACTGGAAAACCGTGTTGACCGGCCGCTCATAGGCCGGGCGCTCCGTGACATCGACGCCGTCGATGCGCACGCGCCCGCCATCGGGCCGCTCCAGCCCGGCGATCAGCCGCAGCAGCGTCGTCTTGCCACTGCCTGACGCGCCGAGCAGCGCGAAAAGCTCTCCTGGCGCCACGGAAAGATCGACCCTGTCCACGGCCGGCGAGTCGCCGAAGCGCTTCGAGACGCCTTCGACTTTCAGCAGCGCGCCGGCCGGCGAGGTGGCCGTCATGCCGAACGGCGCGTCAGCGCCCAGTCGTGATGCGGGTCCAGGCCCGGGTGCGTTGCCGCTCATAAGCGCGGTCGGCGGGTGAGATCGTGTAGAGCCGGCGCCGGACCTCTTCTGGAGGGTAGACCGTCGGGTCGTTCTTGATCTCCGGATCGACCTGCGTCAGCGATGCGGGCACGCCGTTCGCGTAGCCGATGAAGTTGCTGTTCAGCGCCGCGACCTCCGGCCGCAGCACGAAATCGAGGAAGCGGTGCGCGTTGGCGACATTCGTGGCATCCGCCGGGATCGCCCAGGTGTCGGTCCACACCAGCGCCCCCTCGCTCGGGATCGCGTATTCGATGCGCACGCCGCGATCGGCCTCGGCGGCGCGCTTCGCAGCCTGCTTGATGTCTCCTGAATATCCGAACACCAGGCACACGTCGCCGTTGGCGAGCGCATTGATGTACTCTGATGACTGCCACTTGCGCACATTCGGCCGGATCTTCATCAGCACGTCGGTCGCCGCGGCGAGGTCGTCGGCGCTCTTGCTGTCCGGATCGCGCCCAAGATAGGTGAGCGCCGCCGGAATGACGTCGGTCGGCGAATCCAGAATCACCACGCCGCAGGATTTGAAGCGCGACACGATCGCCGGATCAAACAGCATGCGCAGCGAGTAGACCGGCGCGTCCGGCATGATCCTGAGCACGCGCTCGGCGTTGTAGCCGATCCCGGTCGTCCCCCACATCCAAGGGATCGCGTGCTCATTGCCGGGATCGTAGCGCTCCAGCTGCTTCATCAGTGCGGGATCGAGATTGCGATAGTTCGGCAGCTTCGTGCGGTCGATTTTCTGATAGAGCTTTGCCGGAATCTGCAAGGCCAGGAACGGCGAGGCCGACGGCACCACGAGGTCATAGCCGCTGCGGCCCGCGCGCAGCTTCGCGTCGAGCACTTCGTTCGAGTCATAGACATCGTAGCGGACCTTGATACCAGTCTCCGCCTCAAAGCGCTGCAGCGTCTGCTCGTCGATGTAGTCGTTCCAATTGTAGATGTTGAGCACGCCCTGCGCCCGCGCCGGTCCAAGAAGGGCTGTCAGCACGGCGGCCGCGGCAACCAACCCTGTCGGTATTCTCATCGAGTCCCCCTGCAGCGGATTTCGCAGCGATTGAGCCTACGGCGATCCAGGCTGTCAATCGCAGCGCGCCTGTTCGCACTTTGATAGGACCTGTTCGCACTTTGATATGAGGTCTATAAGACCCATCAAGCGTGGCAAGCAGGGGAAAGCGACATGACGACGGTTGAACTCGGCGCGCTTGTGCCGCACGGCAGGATCCGCGTTGCGGGCGCCGCGACCGGTCCGCTCGCCGGCCTGACCTTCATGGCCAAGGACCTGTTCGACGTCGCCGGCCATGGCACGAGCGCAGGCAACCCCGACTGGCTCGCTACACATCAGCCCGCAACGGCGCATGCCTGGGCGGTGCAGGCCCTGCTCGATGCCGGGGCCACGCTCACCGGCAAGACGATCACCGACGAGCTCGCCTACGGGCTGACCGGACGGAATTTCCATTATGGCGCCCCCATTAATCCGGCAGCACCCGACCGCATCACAGGCGGCTCTTCGAGCGGTTCGGTTGCCGTGGTCGCCGGCGGCCTTGCTGACTTCGCCCTTGGCAGCGACACCGGGGGCTCGGTGCGCATCCCGGCGAGTTATTGCGGTGTGTTCGGACTGCGCCCGACGCACGGTCGTGTCCCCACGACGGGCGTGGTCGACTTGGCGCCGAGCTTCGACACCGTCGGCTGGTTCGCGCGCGATGCAGGCCTCATGGAGCGGATCGGTCGCGTTCTCTTGCGAGAAGAACCGGCAGGCGCCAGCGCATCGCGCCTGATCATCGCCGAGGACCTTTTCGCGCTTGCAGATAAGGACCTCGTTGCGGCGCTTGAACCCAGCATCGCCAGAGCCAAAGCGCTGATCAATGAGAACGCGGCCGCGCGCGTCTTCCGCAGCGACCCCGCCGAATGGCGTGAAGCCTTCCGGCTGCTGCAGGCGCGCGAGGCTTGGCAGTCGGACGGCGCCTGGATCACACGGCACCGCCCGAAGCTCGGCCCCGACGTGCAGGAGCGCTTCGACATCGCCAGCAAGGTGACAGACGCTGACCTCCTAGGACCGCGCCGGTTGCGCGAACAGGTTGCTGCGGTGATGGCCGAATTGCTTGCGGATGGCGCCGTGCTGTGCCTGCCGACCTCGCCGGTGCCAGCACCCAAGCGCGATGCATCGTTCGAGACGCTCGGCGATGTCCGGATGCGGACGATGGCCTTCACCTGCGTCGCCGGCCTTGCCCGGTTGCCGCAGATCAGCATTCCGGCTGGCGCCGTAGGCGGCGCGCCGGTCGGGCTGTCCTTCATCGCGGCGCGCGGCGGCGACATGATGCTGCTGGCGCTGGCGCGCGCGATTGCCGGGTGATCGCGGCACCGCTATTCTCCCCGCGCTTTCGCATGCCCAAGCCTTATCCCCGCGATCTGATCGGCTATGGTGCCCGCCCGCCTCATCCGCGCTGGCCCAGCGATGCCCGCATCGCCGTCCAGTTCGTCGTCAACTATGAGGAAGGCGGGGAGCGATCGCCCCTGCACGGCGACCGCGAATCCGAAGTCTATCTACACGAGGTCGTCGGCCTGACGCCGCGCAAGGGCAAGCGCGACGAGACCGTCGAGTCCGTCTACGAGTATGGCAGCCGCGTTGGGTTCTGGCGCCTCATGCGCCTGTTCGAGGAGCGCAAACTGCATTTCACCTGCTATGCCGTGGGCATGGCGATCGCGCGCCATCCCGACGCGGCGCGCGCGATGATCGATGCCGGCCACGAAATCGCGAGCCATGGCTGGCGCTGGATCGACTACCAGCCGGTCGGCATCGCCGAGGAGCGCCGCCACATGCGGCTCGCCATCGAAGCGATCGAGCAGGCTTGCGGCGTCCGCCCGGTCGGCTGGTACACCGGCCGGCTCAGCGCCAATACGCGCCGGCTGGTGGTGGAGGAAGGCGGCTTCCTCTACGACGCGGACGCCTACAACGACGACCTGCCCCACTGGGTCACGGTCGCCGGCAAGGGGCATCTTGTGATCCCCTACACGCTCGACAACAACGACATGAAGTTCGGCACCGCGCAGGGATTCAATACGGGGCATGACTTCTTCACGTATCTGCGCGACGCCTTCGACGTGCTCTATAAGGAAGGCGAGGCCGGCATGCCGAAGATGATGTCGATCGGCTTGCATACGCGCCTGGTCGGCCGTCCCGGCCGCTTTGCCGGCCTGATGCGCTTCCTCGACCACGTGCAGCGGCATGACCGAGTCTGGATCTGCCGCCGCGTTGACATCGCCAAACACTGGCGCACGGTGCACCCGTATCGCGCGCCTTCTCGCTAGACGCATGGACCGGGAGAAAACGCAATGATGCGCATTTGGGGCCGCAGGAATTCGATCAACGTGCAGAAAGTCATGTGGACGGTCGGCGAACTCGGCCTCAAGCACGAGCGCGTCGATGCCGGCTTGCAGTTCGGCCGCAACAAGGAACCCGACTTCCTTAAGATGAACCCGAACGGCCTCGTGCCCGTGCTGCAGGACGACGATCTGACCCTGTGGGAGTCGAACGTGATCGTGCGCTATCTCGCCGCACGCTATGCCGATGACGCATTCTGGCCGAAGGACCCGGGGCGCCGCGCCTTATCCGACAAGTGGATGGACTGGATGATCACCACTCTCAATCCCGCGATCTTCCCGACATTCTGGGGCCTGATCCGCACGCCGCCCGAGCAGCGCGACATGAAGGCAATCGAGGCGGCCCGGGCGAAGACGGCAGATCTCCTCAAGATCTTCGAAACCCATATGACGCAGCGCGCATTCGTCGGCGGCGACGCCCTGTCGGTCGGCGACATTCCGATGGGCGTCTTCGTCAAACGCTGGTTCGCGCTGCCGATCGAGCGCCCCAGCCTGCCCAACGTCGCCGCCTACTACGACCGCCTCAAGCAGCGCCCGGCCTTCGTCGAGCACGTCGAGAACATTCCGCTCACCTGATCTGGGCGGCCCGCCCATCGAACGATTTCCCAGCTGCGCCGCGCTGGTTTAGACTCGGCGTAGATCGTTGGAGAGGAAACACCATGACCAAGGCCCTGCACCACTACGTCAACGGCAAGCGCATCAACGGGACCAGCGGACGGTTCGGCGACGTCTTCAATCCCGCCACGGGCGAGAAATCGTGCCGGGTGCCGTTTGCCTCCAAGGCCGAGGTTGGGGCCGCGATAGCCTCTGCGGCAGCAGCCCATGCGGATTGGGCCGCCCTGCCGCCCCTGCAGCGCGCCCGCGTCATGTTCCGCTTCAAGGAGCTCGTCGAGAAGAACATGGACGAGCTCGCGCAGATGATCACCAGCGAGCACGGCAAGACGATCGCCGACGCGAAGGGCTCGATCATCCGAGGGCTCGAGGTCGTGGAGTTCGCGTGCGGCATCCCTCACTTGCTCAAGGGCGAGTTCACTGAGCAGGTAGGCCGCGGCATCGACTCATGGTCGACGCGCCAGTCTCTCGGCGTCTGCGCTGGCATCACGCCGTTCAATTTCCCGGCCATGGTGCCGATGTGGATGTTCCCGATGGCCTTGGCCTGCGGCAACACCTTCATCCTGAAGCCGTCGGAGAAAGACCCGTCCTGCCCGCTGCGCCTTGGCGAGCTGATGACGGAGGCAGGCGCCCCGCCGGGCGTGCTCAACGTTGTCAACGGCGACAAGGAAGCGGTCGATGCGCTGCTCACCGATCCGCGCGTCCAGGCGGTCAGCTTCGTCGGCTCGACGCCGATCGCGGAGTACATCTATCACACGGGCTGCGCGCACAATAAGCGCGTGCAGGCGCTGGGCGGCGCCAAGAATCACATGGTGGTGATGCCTGACGCCGATCTCGACCAGGCCACGGACGCGCTGATCGGCGCCGGCTACGGCTCGGCCGGCGAGCGCTGCATGGCGATCTCGGTCGCGGTCGCCGTCGGCAAGGTCGGCGACAAGCTGATGGAGCGGCTGGAGCCGCGCGTGCGCAAGCTCAAGGTTGGCCCCGGCACCGATCCCGAGGCGGAGATGGGGCCCCTCGTCTCCAAGCAGCATTACGACAAGGTCCGCAGCTACATCGACGAAGGCGTGCGCGAAGGCGCCAAGCTTGTCGTCGACGGCCGCGGCCTCAAGCTGCAGGGCTACGAGAACGGCTATTTCATGGGCGGCTCGCTGTTCGACGAGGTCAAGCCGAACATGAAGATCTACAAGGAGGAGATCTTCGGGCCGGTGCTCTCGGTCGTGCGCGTGCCCGACTTCGACAAGGCGCTGCAGCTCGTCAACGACCACGAGTTCGGCAACGGCACCGCCATCTTCACCCGCGACGGCGATGCCGCGCGCGAATTCGCCAGCCGCGCCAGGATCGGCATGGTCGGCGTCAACGTACCGATCCCCGTCCCGCTCGCCTTCCATAGCTTCGGTGGCTGGAAGCGCTCGCTGTTTGGCGATATCCACATGCACGGGCCCGAAGGCGTGCGGTTCTATACCAAG
>DATAAP010000088.1:0-2927 GCA_036260035.1 Alphaproteobacteria bacterium
GCCCGCCGTCGCCCTCGCGCAGTCGGGCGGCCCCGCGCCGACGCCGTCGTTCAAGGCCGAGAAGTGCTACGGCGTCGTGAAAGCTGGCAAGAACGACTGCCAGACCGCGCAGTCGTCCTGCGCGGGCACGTCAAAGCGCGACGGGCAGAGCGACGCCTGGATCTACGTCCCGACCGGCACCTGCGAGCGCATCGTCGGCGCCAGCCTCAGCCGCAAGTAACACGACAGACGGTCGGGGGATTCCCATGATGCGTGATACCAACAACGCCGGACCGGACCTGCTCCGCACCGGCATCGGCCTGCGCGGCCCCCATGTGGCCACGATCCTTGCGGAGCGCCCGACCGTCTCCTTTTTCGAAGTGCATGCCGAAAACTACATGGATCGCGGGCCGGCGCTGGATGCGTTACTCGCGGTCCGGCGCGACTATCCCGTAAGCCTGCATGCCGTCGGCCTCTCGCTCGGTTCCGCGGAAGGCATTGATCGCGAGCACCTCGCGCGGCTCAAGGCGCTCGCCGACGTGGTCGAGCCGGCGCTGGTGTCGGATCATCTGTCATGGAGCGTCAGCGGCGGCGCGTATCTCAACGACCTGCTGCCGCTGCCCTATACCGAGGAAGCGCTGGCGGTGGTCGCGCGCGCGATTGCGCAGGCGCAGGACACGCTGAAGCGCCGCCTCCTCATCGAAAATCCATCGAGCTACCTGCGCTTCCGCAGCTCGACGATGCACGAAGCCGATTTCCTCGCCGAGTTGGTCCGCCGCACCGACTGCGCGCTACTCGTCGACGTCAACAACATTATCGTCAGCGCGCACAATTTGGCGCTCGATCCGAGCGCGTGGCTCGACCGGCTGCCGGCCAAGGCGGTCGCGGAAATCCATCTTGCCGGGCACCATCGCAGCGACGCCGATGGAAAGACGGTGCTGATCGACGACCACGGCGCGCGCGTGGCGCCGGCTGTCTGGTATCTCTATGCCCGCGCGATCGAACGCTTCGGCCCTGTGCCGACCCTGATCGAGTGGGACTCGAACCTGCCCTCCTTCAGCGTGCTGATCGACGAGGCGCGCAAGGCCGATCGCATCACCCGCAACACCGTCGCGGAGGCGCGTTATGCTCGCGCTGCTTGAGCTGCAGGGCGCGCTCCGCGACGCGCTGCTGGACGGCAACACAAAGCGCATCCTGCGCGAGGTCGACGAGCGCGGCGTCGGCGCGGTCGGCGCGCTCGCGATCTATCGCAATCATGTGCGCATCTCGCTGACGGCGGCGCTGCGCACGACCTTTCCGGTCGTGTGCCGGCTAGTGGACGAGCGCTTCTTCGCTTTCGCGGCCCACGCCTATATCCAGGCGAATCCGCCGGCAGGGCCGTGCCTCGCGGAATATGGCAGCTCGTTTCCCGATTTCCTCACGAGTTTTGCGCCGTGCCGCGGCCTGCCGTACGTCGCCGACGTGGCGCGGCTGGAATGGGCGCTCAACCTGGCGCAGATTGCGCCGCATGTGCCGCGCCTTGACCACCCGGCACTGGCAGCGTTGCCATCAGTGGCCATGCCGCGCGTCGTCTTCACGTTCAATCCATCTGTGCGCCTGCTGGCCTCGGCCTATCCGGTCGACCGCATCTGGCGCGCCAATCAGGAGCCGGTTCAGGCCGGCGTAGTCGAGCTTGGCGGCGCGAGCCGGCTGCAGATTCACCGCGCCGCTTCAGGACCGACCTTCAAATCGCTCGGACCGGCGGAGTTTCTGTTCAGCCAGGCCCTGCATCTTGGCCTGCCGCTGGGCGAGGCCGCCGAGGGCGCGCTGGCCGCCGATCCGATGTTCGATCTCGCGTTCGAGCTGCGCCGCATGATCCAAGACGACGTGATTTCCGGGTTTACCCTCGCTGAGAAGGAGAAGACGCCATGACACCGATGATCGCGGCCTACCGCGAAGCAAGCCAGCTACGTCCGCTGGTTGCCCGCACTCTCAACGAGCTCGGCCGCTTTCCGCTGCCGGTGCTGCAACTGATGTTCCGTGTCGCCGTCGCGACCGTGTTCTTCAAGTCGGGTCTGACCAAGATCGCGAACTGGGAATTGACCCTGCAGCTTTTCCAGGAGGAGTATGCCGTGCCGCTGCTTCCGGTGCCGCTCGCGGCGACGCTCGCGACGGCCGCCGAGCTGAGCATGCCGGTGCTGCTCGTCCTCGGCCTGGGCGCGCGGCTCGCTTGCTTGCCGTTGCTCGCCATGACCGTGGTCATTCAGCTGTTCGTCTATCCGGAGAACTGGGCGGAACATTTGATGTGGGCATCGCTTCTGCTGTTCATCGCGACGCGCGGGCCGGGGCTGTTCTCGGCCGATCATCTCGTGCGCCGCGCCATGCTCGACGGGAAGATGTGACATGGAAGGCTCGGCGCACCTCGCCTCGCAGACGAAGGCCGTGGGCGCCGACGCACGACCACGCGTGGTCGTGGTGGGTGCCGGGTTCGGCGGGCTCACCGCCACGATGGCGCTTGGAAGGGCGCCTGTCGACGTCACCCTGATCGACAAGCGCAACTACCACCTGTTCCAGCCGCTGCTTTACCAGGTAGCCACCGCCGGCCTGTCGCCGGCCGACATCGCCTATCCGATCCGCGCGATCGTCAGTCGATATGCCAACGTGTCGGTGATGCTGGGCAAGGTGACCGGCATCGACCTCGCCAATCAGCAAGTCCTGGTTGGCGGCCGGCGCGTGCCGTACGATTTTCTCGTGGTCGCGACGGGCGCGCGCCACGCCTATTTCGGGCATGACGAGTGGGAAGACTACGCGCCGGGCCTCAAGAAGATCGAGGATGCAACCGAGATCCGCCGCCGCGTGCTGCTCGCGTCCTCGGTTGCTTCCGCGCGCTCGAACGCGAGCAGCACGCGGCGGCGGATCTCGGTTGCGTCCTCGATCTTCTTGAGGCCCGGCGCGTAGTCTTCCCACTC
>DATAAP010000089.1:0-17751 GCA_036260035.1 Alphaproteobacteria bacterium
ACAGGCGGTCCATCTCCGGCGCGACCCAGACGATGCTGAGCAGGGCCGAAAGGTCCTTCTGGCTCGCGATAGCGCCATCGATGCGCACGCTGCGCCGCTCCGTCGCCGCATCGGCGTCGCGGCCCGTGCCGACCGAATGCGTGCCGGTACGATTCTCGACCGTCGCGGCAACCGCCCAGCGCCCGGCGTCGACGCCGTCGATGCGGCGATCCGGCTCGGCCAGCTTCGCGCGCCGCAGTCCTTTGCCAGGTGCGAGGAACGACAGCGCTTCCAGCAGATTGGTCTTGCCTGCCCCGTTCGGGCCCGTCAGCACCACCGGCGCTGCCGCCGCGTCGACGCGCAGCCGCGCATAGCCGCGGAAGTCGGTGAGCGTCAGACGCGTCACCGCGGCCGTGGCCGCGCGCGGCAGCGGAGCGGTATCGACGTCGGTTCGGGTCGCGGCGTGAATCAAGCGGAAGACCTATCCTGCCTCAGACTCGCATCGGCATAAGGACGTAGAGCGCGCTCTGATCCGCGGCGTCCGTCACCAGGGTCGGCGACCCGGCATCGGCCATCGCGAACTTGGCGCCTTCGCCTTCGATCTGCTGCGTGATGTCGAGCAGATAACGCGAATTGAAGCCGATTTCGATCGGCGATGCGCTGTAGCGCACCTCGATCTCCTCGGTGGCGCTGCCGGCGTCCGGGCTGGTCGCGGACAAGGTGAGCTGGCCCTTGGCGACAGCGAGCTTCACCGCGCGCGACTTGTCCGTGGAGATGGTTGAGACACGGTCGACTGCCGCGGCGAAATCCTCGCGGCGGACCTCCATGATCTTGTCGTTGCTGGTCGGGATGACGCGCTCGTAGTCGGGGAAGGTGCCGTCGATCAGCTTCGAGGTCAGCACGGCGTTCTCCAGCGAGAAGCGCACGCGCGTATCCGACAGCGCGACGGCCACGGTGCCTTGCGTCTCGTCGAGCAGCTTGCGCAGCTCCGTTACGGTCTTCCGCGGCACGATGACGCCGGGGATCTTCTCCGCGCCGGCTGGCAGCGGCATCTCCATGCGCGCGAGCCGATGGCCATCCGTAGCGACGGCGCGCAGGACCTTGACCCCGCCGCTGGTCGCGGCGTGGAAATAGATGCCGTTGAGATAATAGCGCGTCTCCTCGGTGGAGATCGCGAAGCGGGTGCGGTCGATCAGGCCGCGCAGGTCGCCAGCGGACAGCTCGAAGCTGTGCGGCAGCTCGCCACCTGTCATTTTCGGGAAATCGTCGGCCGGCAGGGCGGACAAGGCGAAGCTCGAGCGGCCCGCCCGGAGACTGATCTGGCCTTTGTCGCCTACGCTCTCCAGCCCGACCTGGCTGCCCTCGGGCAGCTTGCGCACGATGTCGTACAGCGTATGCGCCTGCACAGTGGTGGTGCCGGCGCGCGCGACCTCGCTGGAGACGCCCTCGACAATGGCGATGTCCATGTCGGTCGCCGTCAGCGAGACCTTGTCCTTGGCGGCCTCGATCAGCACGTTGGCGAGGATCGGAATGGTGTTCCGGCGTTCAACCACGCTTTGCACATGGCCCAGGGCCTTCAGGAGTGCCGCCCGTTCGATCGTCAATTTCATGGGGATGTGATTGGCGTCCTTGTGGTTTTGCGAAGGGCCCGAACCGGGTCCCGGCGGCATTCCGGACCCCCCGGAATCCGCCCCCCGCAAGGGCCGCCGGCGGACGCATCCGGCCAGGTTTCCCAACAGGGGGGTCAGTATAGCAGAAGAGGTTGAAACTTAAACGGATTTTGTGGTTAAGAGCTAGGAAATCCGCAGCCGATTTCAAGCCTTTGAACGCGGCCTTCGCACCGCCGCATCCAGGCTGATTTCCAGCACGATCTCCACGGCCCTGAGCAAGGTCGGGAACTCCATCGACGCATACTGGCCAAGCTCGCGCCCGCGGCCAGGCTGATCCAGCATCTGCGCCACCTGCGCGCGCAGAAGCGGGACATGGATGAAACCGCAGGGCACCTCGGCCGGGACTGCTCGCAGGAAGCTGTACATCGCAGCGTTGCACAGGTAGGTGCCGGCGGTGCTCGACAGCCGCACCGGAATGCCGTGGTCAAGCAGGGCGCGGCGGATGCGGCCGAGGTCCAAGCGGGACCATAGCGCCGCCGCGCCGTGCGCCTCGAGCGGCCGGTCCTCGATCAGCCGGCCGGCATTGTCCGGAATTTCGAATGCGGCGAGGTTGAGCGCCACCCGCTCCAGCTGCACGACCGGGGCGCCCGCAAAGAGACCGAGGCTGACGACAGCGACCGGGTCGATCTCGTTCAGCAGCGCGGCGATGGCGCCGTCGATCCTTTCGATGTCGACGGGGAGGATGCATCCGACCACCTCCGTGCCGGCAACCGTCTTGCCATCGATCTTCTTCGCCAGCTCCGCCGACGGATTTATCCCATGGCCGCCGAACGGCTCAAAGCCGGTGACCAGAGCAGCGCGTCGTTTTTCCGGTCTAATGGCAGCCATGGATTGCGCACAAAAACGTAGGGCGGGTTTAAACCCGCCCCTTAAGAAATCATAGCGATTCCGGTGCTGGCTAGGCCTCAAGCATCCGGCGCAGGAGGTCGATGTCCTCGGAGAAGGACTGGTCGGAGGCGCGCAGCTCCTCGATCTTGCGCACGGCGTGCATCACCGTGGTGTGGTCGCGGCCGCCGAACTTGCGGCCGATCTCCGGCAGCGAGCGCGAGGTGAGCTGCTTGGCCAGATACATCGCGACCTGGCGCGGGCGTGCGACTGCGCGGGCGCGGCGCGGGCTATGCATGTCGGCGAGCCGGATCGAATAGTGCTCGGCGACGCGCTTCTGAATCTCCTCGATCGTAACGCGACGGTCGTTGGCGCGCAGCAGGTCGTGCAGCACCTCCTGCGCCGTTTCCAGCGTGATCGGCCGGCCGACCAGGGTCGCATGCGCGACAATGCGGTTGAGCGCGCCCTCGAGCTCGCGGATGTTCGAGGTGATCTTGTGGGCGAGGAATTCCAGCACCTTGGCCTGCACCGGCTGGCCGAGATGCTCGGCCTTGGACTGCAGGATGCCGAGGCGCAGCTCGTAGGTCGTCGGGTGGATGTCGGCTACGAGGCCCCAGCCGAGGCGCGAGCGCACCCGCTCCTCCAGACCCTCGAGGTCGGTCGGGCTCTTGTCGGCCGACAGCACGATCTGCCGGTTCTGGTCCACCAGGGCGTTGAAGGTGTGGAAGAATTCTTCCTGGGTCGAATCCTTGCCGCTGATGAACTGGACGTCGTCGATCATCAGCACGTCGACCGAGCGGAACTGCTCCTTGAACGCCATCGTGTCCTTGAAGCGCAGCGCCCGGATGAACTGGTACATGAACTTTTCCGCGGACAGGTAGATCACGCGGCGCTGCGGATGGCGCTTGCGGATATGCCAGGCGATGGCGTGCATCAGATGCGTCTTGCCGAGTCCCACCCCGCCATAGAGGAAGAGCGGGTTGAACGGGACCTTAGCCTCGTCGGCGACGCGGCGTGCGGCAGCGGTCGCGAATTCGTTCGACTTGCCCATAACCCAGTTGTCAAAGGTGAAGCGCGGATCGAGGTGGCCACCAAAATCGTCGCGCTCCTCCCCGTTCGATGTCATGACCGCCGGGGCCGCGGGCTCAAGCTGCGCAAGTCCCCCGCGGCCGGCGGCGACCGGCGCCATCGGCCGTCCGCCCCGCACCGCCTCCAGCCGAGGCGGCGGCGTTTCTGAGCGGACCGGCGTCGTCTGCACGACGATCTCGATGCTGCGGACATTGCGGTTCTCCGCGGCCCAGAGCATGCGGATGCGGTCGGCGTAGTGCGAACGCACCCAGTCGCGCATGAAGCGCGTGGGCACCGCGATGCGGATCTCGCCCTTCTCCATGGCGACGAGCGTGAGCGGCTTGAGCCAGCTCTTGAACGTCGCTTCGCCGAATTCCGCCTTGAGCTTCCCGCGGACGCGGGCCCATTGGGCGTCAATATTGGGATCCGGTTCCTGCACCATCTTACTCTTTATTCCTGCGTCCAGGGCAGACCCACGGCTTTCCAGCCCGACACGCGCCCGCGATGCTGTGCATCGTCATGCGGACCCTCGAAGCCGCCAGCGAGGTTGTAGCAGCGCCGGAAGCCGCGCTTGGTCATGGCGATAGCCGCCGCCTTTGACCGCACGCCGGACCGGCAGAGAAAAATGACGGGTGCCGACTTGTCGATATTCGCGGCCTCGACGGACGCCGCAAAATCCGGATTGGGCACCATGGGGGGCCGCGAAGCGGGATTGTAGCTCTGCCACGCCACCTGTAGCGGCCGCTTGTTCAGTGCGGAAAGATCAGGGAGGCCGACGAACGACCACTCGGGCTGCGAGCGGACATCGACAAGGACGGCGGCTGAATCCTGTGCGAGGAGGTCCCAGGCTTGCTGGGGCGCGAGATCGCCTGCATACGCGTCAATCGTCTCGCTCGTCATCTCCGTCCGCCTCTTCGCGCGATCGCCCCGGCAAGCTGCGCTCGCGCCACACGTTCCCCAGACCAAACTACGCCACGGCGTCGCAGCCGACGCCGTTACGCCGCGCGAGACAGAAGATTTCTCGCCGGCGGAATGCGGATCGGCTTCGCCCCCGAAGACTTCCGCTTTGAGTTTGTTAAACGCGTTTCCCTGATGACGATCGTCACGTGTTCGCCCCCCGAGACATCATTCTTACGACCGTCGTCCGCGACTCTAGTCGCGTGTTCGCAGACTCGCAACATGATCGAACGGCGAACATGAAAATTTTGTGTTCGGTCGTGGCTCACGTGCAACGGAAGATTTTCCGATCGTCACAACGATCTCGGCAATTTTGCGATATCGCATGACGCCGTCATGCGAAAGCAACGCAGCTCATCTTTCGCGACGACGCAAGAGCGCGCCGCAAAAAATCCAGGACGTTCGTTTAGAGCGCTTTGATGCGCGCCGAGAGTCGCGACAGCTTGCGTGCAACCAGGTTCTTGTGCACGACCTTTTGTCCGACGCCGCGCATCAGCACTGGCTGTGCCGCTTTGAAGGCGTCCTGCGCGCTCTGCTTGTTGCCGCTGGCGATCGCGGCTTCGACCTTCTTCAGGTATGTCTTTACGCGGGATTCGCGTGCGCGGTTGACTGCTGCGCGCCGCTCCGCTTGACGCGCGTTCTTTCGCGCGGATTTCGTCTTCGCCATGGCTCGATCTCTTCCGTTTTCGGCAAGGCGGGGGTTATAGCCCCGCCGCTACACACTCGTCAACGCGCCAGCTTCGCTCATTTGTTCTTGAACTGGGGCGGACGCTTGTCGATGAAGGCGGACATGCCTTCCTTCTGATCTTCCAGCGCAAATGTCGAGTGGAAGAGGCGCCGCTCGAAGCGCACGCCTTCCGACAGCGTGGTCTCGTAGGCGCGATTGACGCACTCCTTCGCAAACATAGCCACGGGCCGCGACATCTCCGCGATCTTCTGCGCGGTCTTTACTGCCTCTTCGATGAGCTGTGCCGCCGGGACGATGCGGCTGACGAGCCCAGCACGCTCCGCTTCGGCGGCATCCATCATCCGGCCTGTGAGACACATCTCCATGGCCTTTGATTTGCCGACGAAACGCGTGAGGCGCTGTGTGCCGCCGGCACCTGGAATCGTGCCGAGCGTGATTTCCGGCTGGCCGAACTTCGCCGTGTCGGCGGCGAGAATGAAGTCGCACATCATTGCCACCTCGCACCCGCCGCCGAGCGCATAGCCGGCAACCGCCGCTATGATCGGCTTGCGGCAGACGGTGACTCGCTCCCAACCCTTAGTGATGAAATCCTGCAGGTAGGCGTCCATATAGGACTTGCTCTGCATTTCCTTAATGTCGGCGCCGGCGGCGAACGCCTTCTCGCTGCCCGTGAGGACGATCGCGCCGATCGCGTCGTCGGCCTCGAAGGCATCGAGCGCCGCACCAAGCTCGGCGACCAGCGGGCTCGAGAGCGCGTTCAACGCTTTCGGCCGATTCAGCGTGATCACGCCGACGCGGCCGCGGGTCTCAACCAAGATGTTCTGATAAGTCATAAGCGTCTCCAGCGGGTTGGCTCTGGCCGATGCCGAAATGGAACGCGAAGCGGGCGTGGGATAGGGCTGTCTAGCTCAGCGCTGCCGCTTCGCACAATAGAAAGTCGAGCGGCCGCCCTGCACGATCCGCTTGACGCCGGATCCGCAATCGCAGCCCGGGCAGGTCTTGCCCTCGCGGTCATACACGGCCCAGGCATGCTGGAACCATCCGGCTTCGCCGGAGGCTTGCACGTAATCGCGCGCCGAGGAACCGCCGGCCGCAATCGCGCGCGCCAGCACATCCTTGATTGCCGCGACCAGACGCACGCAACGATCCCCCTGAACCGTGCCGGCCTTGCGGCGCGGCGAGATGCCCGCCCTATAGAGCGCCTCGCACGCATAAATGTTGCCGATGCCGGCAACGACATGCTGGTCGAGCAGCGCCGCCTTGATGGACGTGTCGCGGCCTTTCAACGCGGCCGCGAGCACCGCAGGTGTAAAATCGTGCGACAGCGGCTCTGGCCCCAGCGGCGCGAAGCGCGGATCGGTTTCGAGCTGCGAAACGCTGATGAGGTCCATGATCCCGAAGCGGCGCGGATCGCAGAAACGCAGCACTGTGCCGTCATCCGTCGCGAACTCCACGTGCTCATGCGCGCCGCTCTCATGCGCCGCTCGCGTGCCGAGTACGAGCCGCCCTGACATGCCGAGATGGATGATGAGATAGTCATCCTCCGCTGCGTGCGCCTGCAATGGTGACTTGTCCGCGCGGCCATCGAGGCGGACGAGGATGTATTTGGCGCGCCGTTCGACGGCACTGACCAGGCGTCCCTCGACACGTTCTGGGAACCGCTCCGGCAGCGCGGTGCGAAGATCGGGACGGCGCTGGACCAGCTTGACGACGCGCCGGCCGACCAGGCGCGGCCGGATGCCGCGCACGACGGTCTCAACTTCAGGAAGTTCGGGCATGGCCGCAAACTAGCCGAAACCGGCCCATCACGCTATGTTCCGCCGCCATGACGGACGCGCCCGACAACCGCAGCGGGACCACGCATTTCGGCTACCGCGAGGTGCCGGAAGGCGACAAGGCGCGGCTGGTGCGCGACGTCTTCGACCGCGTGGCGCCTAGCTACGACTTGATGAACGATCTGATGTCGGGCTTCATCCACCGGCTCTGGAAGGCGAGCCTGGTGCGCGACGTGGCGCCGCGGCGCGGCGAGGTGCTGCTGGATGTCGCCGGCGGTACCGGCGACGTGGCGCAGCGCCTGCTCGAGGCGGGCGGCGAGGTCCAGATCGTCGTCTGCGACATCAATCCGGACATGCTGAATGTCGGCCGCGACCGCGCCATCGACAGCGGCATCCTGAGCGGGCTTGCCTATGTCGCCGGCGATGCCGAGCGGCTGCCGCTGCTCGACCGCAGCGTCGACGCGTACACGATAGCCTTCGGCCTGCGCAATGTGACGCATATCGATGCGGCGCTCGCCGATGCACGGCGCGTGCTCAAGCCCGGCGGCCGCTTCTTCTGCCTGGAGTTCAGCCGCGTGGTTATTCCGGTGCTCGACAGGCTCTACGATCTTTACTCCTTCAACGTGCTGCCCGCGCTTGGCGAGCTGGTCGCCGGCGACCGCGACGCCTATCAATATCTTGCCGAGAGCATCCGCCGCTTCCCGCCGCAGGAGAAGCTGGTCGAGCACATGGCGGCCGCGGGGCTGGAGCGCGCGCGGTTCCGCAACCTGTCCGGCGGCATCGCCGCCATCCATTCCGGCTGGCGGATCTGACTCGGCATGCTGCGCGCGCTTCGCAATCTCGGCCGGCTGGTCCGGATCGCGCTGACGCTCGCGCGCTACGACGCGCTATCCGCTTTCTCGCATGCAGGACTGCCGCCCGCGCTACTGTGGTTCGCGAATCGGCTGCCTGCGCGGCGTGGTGGCGGGCGGCCTGGCCAACGCCTTGCAGCGGCGTTCACCGCGCTCGGGCCGACCTTCATCAAGCTGGGACAGGCGCTGTCGATCCGCGCCGACATCGTCGGGGAGGAAGTGGCCGCGGATCTGTCCGAGTTGCAGGACAAGCTGCCGCCTTTCCCGGCCGCTCAGGCGCGCATGACCATCGCCGCGGAGCTCGGCAAGCCGATCGAGGCGCTATTCAACCATTTCGACGACCTGCCGGTCGCGGCGGCCTCGATCGCCCAGGTGCATTTCGCGACCACGAGCGATGGTCGCGACGTTGCCGTGAAGGTGTTGCGGCCCGGCGTAGAGGCGCAGTTCGCGCGCGATCTCGACCTGTTCCTATGGATCGCCGAGCGCGTCGAGCGCCACGCACCGCGCCTGCGCCGGCTCAAGCCCGTCGAGGTGATCAACACGCTCGCGCAGAGCGTGCGGGTAGAGATGGATCTGCGCCTCGAAGCGGCGGCGAGGTCGGAACTGGCCCAGAATTTCGCAGGCGACCTGGATTTCCGCGTGCCGAGCATCGACTGGACGCGCACCGCCCGCCGCGTGCTGACCTTGGAACGCATCAGCGGCATTCCGGTCGACGAGCGCGCTGCCCTGATCGCCGCCGGTCACGACACGCAGGAGATCGTCGCTAAGGCCGCCCGCGCCTTCTTCAAGCAGGTGTTCCGCGACGGCTTTTTCCACGCCGACATGCACCCCGGCAACATCTTCGTGGCGCCCGACGGCACGCTGGTCGCCGTCGATTTCGGCATCATGGGCCGGCTCGACCAGCGTACGCGCTATTACCTGGCCGACATGCTGCTGGGGTTCCTGAACGGCGACTATGCAGTCGTCGCTGACGTGCATTTCCGCGCTGGCTATGTGCCGGCCACGCAGTCCGTCGGCGCGTTCACGCAGGCCGCGCGCGCCATCGCCGAGCCGATCTTCGGCCGGCCGCTGCACGAGATCTCGCTCGCCCGCCTGCTCGCACAGCTCTTCCAGGTCACCGAGCAGTTCCAGATGGAGACCCAGCCGCAGCTGCTTATGCTGCAGAAGAGCATGCTCGTTTGCGAGGGCGTCGGCCGCAAGCTGATGCCCGAGGTCAATATGTGGAGTCTCGCCAAGCCTTTGATCGAGGACTGGATGGCGAAGAACCGTGGCGTCGAGGCTCGTGCGCGCTACGCGCTGGACGAGGCGATGGCCCGCATAGAGGAGCTGCCAACCTTCGTCGCCAACCTAGAGAAGTCGGCGGCGATGCTGGCTTCCAGCGGCGTACGCCTGCATCCCGACGCCATTGCCGCGCTCACCGGAAAGCGCCGCAGCATTTGGCCCTGGATGGCGCTGGTCGTCGCTGTCCTGGCGCTTGCGGCAGCCGTGCTCGACTGATTATTCAGCCGCTGCGGCCTGCGCCTGCTGGGCCGGGCGCGGGAAGAACAGGGCGGCGGCGAAGATGCACAAGGCCGCGACCGCCAGCACATTGAAGGTCTGCGTGAACTCGCCGGTCGTCGCATAGAGATACGCGATCATCGGCACGGCCGTGGCGCTGGCACTGAACGACATGACGTAACGCACAGCATAGACGCGCGAACGCCACTCGTCGTTGGTGTAGCGCGCCACCATCGCGTCGTTGATCGGGATCTGGCCGAAGACCAGAAACATCATGGCAATAGCGACGACCAGCATGAGATAGCCGTCCACCATGCCGGCAAGGAAGAGGAAGGGCGCCTGCAGCGCCGCGACCGGCACAAAGACGCGGTAGAGCGACATCCGGTCGATCAGATTGCCGACGAGGAGCTGCGCGAACGCCGCCAGCAGGAAGACGAGCGCAACCAGGGTGCCGATGCCGAAGTTCGTGCCGACAATATCGTCGAGGCGCTGGTCGAACAGCTTCGGCATGGCGACGGTCGTCGCATTGAAGATGATGCCGCCGCAGATCGTCGCGACCAGAACGACGCCGAATACCCGTGCTACGACCCCGCGCGGCAGGGCCGAGACCGGCTTCCTCGTAGCGGCACTGGCGATTTCCGTTGCGGGCGCGAAGTACCAGAACGCGAATCCGGACAGGATGGAGAAGATGCCGGGGGCGATGAACGCCCAGCGCCAGCCGGAAAAATCGGCGAGGGCGCCGGTGACGATCGCGGCCATCGCCACGCCCAGATTGCCAAAGAAGCCGTTTACTCCGAGGGCACGCCCCTGACGCGGATGGTTGCGCACCAGCATGGCTATGCCGACCGGGTGGTAGATCGCCGCGAACACGCCGATCAGAGTCAGGCCGATCGCGATCTCGACGTTGCTGCGCGCGAACCCGGTCAGGATCGAGCTGGCGCCGATGCCGATGAAGAAGATCACCATCATCGCGCGCCGGCTCCAGCGGTCGCCAAGCCAGCCGGCCGGGATCGAGCAGGCGCCGAACGCGATGAAGCCACCGAGCGACAGCGAGAGCAGCTCTGAATAGGGCTGGCCCGTTGCAGCACCGATCGCGATCACCGCGGTTGTGAAGATCAGCATGAAAAGATGGTCGAGCGCGTGGCCGAGGTTCAGAAAAGCGATCGTCAGCGCGGTGTGCGGCATGGCTTCCTCATAGGCGGCGACGTGGCGCCTTCCCTGCATCATCGCCTTTCCGCCCCGTCTTGCACGCGATATTCTGCCAATCATTATCGCGAAACGGACAATGGCGACGCGCAGCACGAACCGCGAGGATTTCCAGACTGTGCCGCGCCCGATCGGCGCGATGGCCAAGGATTTCCCGGACGGGTTCTTCATCCCGCCGCACGCCCACCCGCGCAGCCAGCTCATCCACGCCTCGTCCGGCGTTATGCGCATCAGCACGCCGCAGGGGGCGTTCGTCGTACCGCCGCACCGCGCCGTCTGGGTTCCTGCCAATATCGTGCACGACGTGCGGATGGCGGGAGCCGTCGCGATGCGCACGCTCTATATCTTGCCCGACGCAATCTCTGCGCTGCCAAAGGAATGCTGCGTTGTCGCCGTGTCGCCGCTGCTGCGCGAGCTGATTTTACGCGCGACGACCCTGCCGCTTCTCTACGACGAGGAGGGCACCGACGGGCGCGTCATGGCGCTCATCCTCGACGAGCTGCGGGTGCTGCCGGTGCTGCCGCTCAATCTGCCGATGCCGCGCGATCCGCGGTTGGCGAGGATCTGCCGCGCGATGCTGGACGATCCCGCCGATACGTCAACCCTTTCGCACTGGGGCAAGCGCATCGGCGCCAGCAGCCGCACGCTCGCGCGCGACTTCCAGCGCGAGACCGGCCTCACCTTCGGGCGCTGGCGGCAGCAGGCGCGCCTGCTCGAGGCGCTCAGCCGGCTGGCCCAAGGGCAGAGCGTCACCACGATTGCGCTCGATCTGGGCTACGACAGCCCCAGCGCCTTCACCAGCATGTTCCGACGCGCGCTTGGCCGCACACCAAGCAGTTATTTCTCCGATGGGCGGGTTGCACCGGCTCGCCGGCGTCGATAGGATTTCTCCACGATTTTGGTGTAGAAATCGGCCGGAACGGGAAACAGCTGCGGGCGTGCCATGCTGCGCGACAAGCGGATTCTTTTGGTCATTTCCGGCGGGATCGCGGCCTATAAGAGCCTCGACCTGATCCGCCGCCTGCGCGAGCGCGGCGCCGCGGTACGCTGTGTCCTCACCAAGGGCGGCGCGCAGTTCGTGACGCCGCTGTCCGTCTCGACCTTATCGCGCGACAAGGTCTTCGGCGATCTCTGGTCGCTGACTGATGAGAGCGAGATCGGCCATATCCGCCTTGCTCGCGATTGCGACCTGGTCGTGGTGGCGCCGGCGACGGCGGACATCATTGCGAAGATGGCAATAGGTCTCGCCGACGACCTTGCGACCACTGTCCTGCTCGCCACCGACAAACCGATCCTGGTCGCTCCGGCCATGAACTACGTCATGTGGGATCATCCGGCGACGCAGGCCAATTTGGAGACGCTCGCAGTGCGCGGCGTGCACCGCGTGGGGCCTGCCGAAGGCGAGCTTGCCGAGGGCGAGACCGGCATGGGCCGCATGAGCGAGCCCCTCGAGATCGTCGCCGCGATCGAAGCGCTCCTCGCCGGCGAGCAGCCGCTCAGGGGTCGGCGCGCGCTGGTGACCAGCGGCCCGACCTACGAGCCGATCGATCCGGTGCGCTTCATCGGCAACCGCTCGTCGGGCAAGCAGGGCCACGCCATCGCCGCGGCGCTCGCAGCCCTCGGCGCCGACACCCTGCTCGTCACCGGACCGACCAAGCTGACCGATCCCGCCAATGTGCGCGTCACGCATGTAGAAACAGCGGAGCAGATGCTGGCAGCGTGCACCGGCCTGCTTCCCGTCGATGTTGCCGTTTGCGCTGCGGCCGTGTCCGACTGGAAGGTCGCCGAGCCGCGCAACCGCAAGATCAAGAAGAACGGCGGCGCGCCGCCTGCCCTCTCGCTGACGGAAAACCCCGACATCCTCGCGACCCTGTCGAAAGGCAAGAAGCGGCCGAAGCTCGTGGTTGGCTTCGCCGCCGAGACCGAGGACGTCATCGCCAACGCCGTCGCCAAGCGCAAGAAGAAGGGCTGCGACTGGATCGTCGCGAACGACGTATCGACCGGCACTGGCACCTTCGGCGGCGACATCAACACGGTCCATGTCGTCGACGAGCGCGGCGCCGAGACTTGGCCCGAGCTCCGCAAGACCGAAGTGGCGCAGCGGCTCGCGCGCCGCATCGCCAGCCACCTCATCGGACCGCTTGCTCACGCCTGATCAACCTACTGCATGACCACTTCAGCCACACAAGTCACCATCGCACGTTTGCCGCACGCCGAAGGACTCGATCTGCCCGCCTACGCGACGGCGGCGAGCGCTGGGCTCGACCTTGCCGCGGCGGTGACGCAGAACATCGACATTGCGCCCGGCACACGCGCGCTGATTCCCACCGGCGTTGCGATCGCCCTGCCTGCCGGTTTCGAGGCACAGGTGCGGCCGCGCTCCGGGCTAGCGCTCAAGCACGGCATTACGGTGCTCAACAGCCCGGGCACGATCGATGCCGACTATCGCGGCGAGATCGGCGTCATCCTGGCAAATCTCGGCAGCGACACGTTCACCGTGACCCGCGGCATGAGGGTCGCTCAGCTCGTCGTGGCGCCGGTGGCGCACGTCATCTGGCAGCCTGCCGCATCGCTGCCGGAGTCCGCGCGCGGCGGAGGCGGCTTCGGCTCCACCGGGCAGACGCGGCTCGCAATGGCGGGGAAGGAGCGGCAATGATCGCCGGCAACCTCGCCCTGCTCGCCACCGGCATCTTTGCCGGAGCGGCTGTCTACGTGGCACTGGTCGAGCATCCCGCACGGGTGAGCTGCGGCGTGTCGATAGCGCTGTCGCAATGGCGCCCGAGCTACCGCCGCGCCACCGTAATGCAGGCGACGCTCGCCGTGATCGGCACGGCGCTGGCGCTGATCGCCTGGAAGGCGACGGATGCGCGGGCATGGCTCTATGGCGCACTCTGCCTCGGCGCCAACATCCCCTACACGCTCGTCATCATGATGCCGGTCAACAGCCGGCTTTCCGACGATCACCTTGATCCCGGCAGCGATGAAGCGAAGACCCTGCTCGACCGCTGGGCGCGGCTGCATGCGTTCCGCTGCTTCCTCGGCCTCGTCGCCTTCGCCTTCATGCTGACGGCACGCCTGTAGCGATGATCCGGCTGTCGAAAAAGCTGCTCTTCGCCATCGAGGCCGTGCTCGACATAGCCTACAACTCGGGCGGCAAGCCGGTGCAGGCCGCCGAGATCACGCACCGCCAAGGCATTCCGCGGCGTTATCTCGAGCAGGTGCTGCAGGCGCTGGTGCGCGACGGCATCCTGGTTGGCCAGCGGGGTCCGCGCGGCGGCTACCGCCTCGGCCGCGAGCGGCGTCGTATTTCTGTGGGCGACATCGTGCGCGTGGTGCGGCACATCGAGACCTCCGCTGATCCCGTGACCGAGGCGCCGGGCTCGCCGCTCGGTCACCGCGTCGTGCGCCCGCTCTGGCTGGAGCTGCAGGCCGACGTCATGGCCCGGCTCGACCGTACGACCATCGAAGACCTCTGCAAGCGTGCGCAGACCGCCAATCTCGCGCCCGAGATCACGGAGATTCACGATTTCACGATCTGACCATTGAACACGTTTCCCTGCGCTGAGACGCGCATTCCGATTGCGAGGTAGAAATGAGCCCGCCCGCCAGCACCACTGTCGCCCGCGCGACCGCGCCGCAGACCGGCGAATTCCGCGGCCACATCTATGACAGCATCGTCGACACGATCGGCGCCACGCCGCTGGTGCGGCTGTCGCGCCTTGCGGAGGCGCATGGCGTGCGCGCCGAGCTGGTCGCCAAGCTCGAATTCTTTAACCCGCTCGCCTCGGTGAAGGACCGCATCGGCCTTGCCATGGTCGAAGCGGCCGAGCGCGAACGCAAGATCAAGCCGCGCTCGACCGTGCTGGTCGAACCGACCTCGGGCAATACCGGCATAGCACTCGCGTTCGTCGCCGCGGCGAAGGGCTATCGTCTGATCCTGACCATGCCGGAGAGCATGTCGGTGGAACGGCGCAAGATGCTGAAGCTGCTCGGCGCGGAGATCGAGCTGACGCCGGCGGCCGAAGGCATGAAAGGCGCCATACGCCGCGCCGAGGAGTTGGTGCGCACATTGCCCGACGCCGTGATGCTGCAGCAGTTCAGCAACGCCGCGAACCCGGCCATCCATCGCCGCACCACGGCGGAGGAGATCTGGCGCGACACTGGCGGCCGCGTCGACGCCGTGATCAGCGGCGTGGGCACGGGCGGCACGATCACCGGGGTCGGCGAGGTGCTGAAGGCGCGCAAGGCCGGCATCAAGATGATCGCGGTCGAGCCGGAGGACTCGCCGGTGCTGTCGGGCGGCAAACCCGGGCCGCACAAGATTCAGGGCATCGGTGCCGGCTTCGTGCCGGAGATCCTGCGCCGCGAGGTGATAGACGAGATCATCCGCGTCGGCAACGAGACGGCGTTCCAGACCGCGCGCGAGACGGCGCGCGTCGAAGGCATTCCCGTCGGCATTTCCTCCGGCGCTGCGATCGCCGCGGCGATGGAGGTGGGTGCCCGGCCCGAATATGCCGGCAAGCTGATCGTGGTGGTCATCCCCTCCTTTGCCGAGCGCTACCTTTCGACGGCCCTGTTCGAGGGGCTATGATCGACGTGGAAGGCGACCGATGGAATTCTCCGACACGCAGTTCAAACGCTACGCCCGCCACCTGATCCTCGACGAGGTCGGTGAGGAGGGGCAGGCGAAGCTGCTGCATTCGCGCGTGCTGATGATCGGTGCGGGCGGGCTCGGCTCGCCGGCGCTCATGTATCTTGCCGCAGCAGGCGTGGGCACGATCGGCCTTGCCGATGACGACGTCGTCGACCTGACCAACCTGCAGCGGCAGATCGCGCATACGACGGACCGCGTCGGCGAGAACAAGGTCGAAAGCGCCATCGAGACGCTCGCCGGCATCAATCCCGAAGTGCGCCTCGTCCCCTACAAGCTGCGCATCGATGCGAACAACGTCCTCCCGCTCGTCTCCGAGTACGACGTGGTGATCGACGGCAGCGACAATTTCGCGACGCGCTACCTGCTCAACGATGCCTGCTATTTCGAAAAGAAGCCGCTCGTTGCGGCGTCGCTGCTGCGTTTCGAAGGCCAGCTCTCCACATTCAAGGCGCATGACGGCGTCAGCCCATGCTACCGCTGCGTCTTCCCCGACCGGCCGCCCGCCGGCCTGATCCCGCGCTGCGAGGAGGCCGGCATCCTTGGCGCCGTGGCCGGCGTCATGGGCACGCTGCAGGCGGTCGAGACTATCAAGGAGCTGCTCGGCCTCGGCGACAGCCTCGCGGGCGCGCTCCTCATCTATGACGCACTCGGTGCGCAGTTCCGCCGCATCAAGGTCAAGCGCGCGCCCGGCTGCGCGCTGTGCGGTCCGAATGCGACGATCCGCACGCTGCAAGCGCAGCCGAGCTAGGCGGCCAAGCTGAAACGATCGTCGCTCCCGGCGGTTCTATCTTCGATACTGAGAGGAGAACCAATGGCGCCGACCAAAACGGACCGGCAGTCGCGCAAGGCGGCCCGGGTGGAGCAGTTCGAAACCCGCACGGAAGCGGACCCGTTGGGCGCCGTGCAGCCTGACACCGATGCGGAATTCACAGCCGATGGCGGCATCCCGCCCGGCGAAGAGACGACGACCGAGTACGTCGAGCGCATCGGCCGCGCGGCCAAGGGAAAGAGCAAGCCGACGCGTTGACGCTAGACCAGCGTCGACAGAACCCGATCCGGCGGCGAATGGCCATCGATGAAGGTCTTGATGTTGACGATGACCTTCTCGCCCATGGCGATGCGGCCTTCTAAGGTCGCCGAGCCCATATGCGGCAGCAGCACCACGCTATCGAGGCCGAGCAGTTTGCGGTTGATCGCGGGCTCGTGCTCGTACACGTCGAGGCCGGCGCCTGCGATCTCGCCAGCCGCCAGCCGCTCAACCAGCGCCGCCTCGTCGATGACATGGCCGCGCGCAGTGTTGATGATGAAGGCATGTGGCCGGATCAGCTTCAGCCGCCGCGCCGATAGCAGATGATACGTGGCCGGCGTGTGCGGGCAGTTCACCGAGATCACGTCCATATGCGCAAGCATCTGGTCGAGGCTCTCCCAGTAGGTCGCCTCCAGCTCCGCATCGGCATCGGGATGGCGGCGCCGGCGGTTGTGGTAGTGGATCGATAGGCCGAAGCTGCGTGCCCGCTGCGCAACGGCGGTGCCGATCCGCCCCATGCCGATGATGCCGAGCCGCTTGCCGCCGACGCGCGTACCCAGCATCGTCGTGGGGCTCCAGCCGGCCCATTCGCCGCTGCGGACCAGCCGCTCCCCCGCCCCGAGCCGCCGCATGACGGCAAGGATCAGGGCCATGGTCATGTCTGCGGTATCGTCGGTCAGTACGCCCGGCGTGTTAGTGACCGCGATACCGCGCTTCTTCGCCTCCTCCAGATCGATATGGTCGACGCCGGTGCCGAAGGAGGCGATCAGCTTGAGCTGCGGGCCCGCCTTTTCCAGCACGGACTTGTCGATCATGTCGGTGACGGTGGGGACCAGCACCTGAGCCTTGGCGGCCGC
Organism: Alphaproteobacteria bacterium; assembly: GCA_036260035.1. Taxonomy (GTDB): domain Bacteria; phylum Pseudomonadota; class Alphaproteobacteria; order CACIAM-22H2; family CACIAM-22H2; genus DATAAP01. Next base: position 17,055 of record DATAAP010000089.1, read on the forward strand.
CTCGGCGAGCTCGGCCGGTGATAGCGCCCGATCCTCGAGATTCAGCCGGGCGTCAAAGAGTTCCATCATCCGCGTCTCGACCGCGTCCGGGAGTTTGCGCGTGACGATGACAAGCGGACGCCGCAGCGGCATAGAATCGACCCCGGACCAGAATGCTTCCGGGAAGGCGTAGCAAGCGACGGCTGGCCTGTCCAGATTGCCGGCTGCTGCATTGCAACCGCTTTTCACGGCAGCGCGATTGCCTATAATCCGCGCTCGATGATTCGCCCTGCCGTCTTCCTCGCCAGCCTGCTCGTAAACGTCGCCGCGCTGGCGCAGGGGCGCGGCGACGCACTGCCGATCCCGCGCTATGTGAGCCTGAAATCGGACGAGGTCAACGTCCGTACCGGCCCCGGCGTGCAGTATCCGATCGAATGGGTGTTCACGCGCCGTCACCTACCGGTCGAGGTGATCGAGCAGTACGAGTACTGGCGGAAGATCCGCGACGTCGAGGGCACCACCGGCTGGGTCCACAACAGCATGATCTCTGGCAAGCGCTACGCCCTCGTCACCGGCGACGTGCGCAGCCTGCGGAAGAAGCCTGAGCCGGCGGCGCCGGATGCCGCGAAGCTGGAGCCGGGCGTGATCGGGCAGATCCTCGAATGCGAGGGGGCGTTCTGCCGGATCGAGGCAGGCGGGATCAAGGGCTGGCTTGCGC
>DATAAP010000090.1:0-1545 GCA_036260035.1 Alphaproteobacteria bacterium
GGATGACAATCGGGTTCTTGGAGTCGAGCGGCAGCGTCACGTGCACGCCGCGTGCGCGCTCGATCTCATGTACCATCGGACCGCCGGCCGAGGCGACCACCGCCCGCCAGCCCGCCCGCGACAGGGCCGCTGCGATATCGACCGTGCCGCGCTCGACACCGCCGGTTTCCAGCCGCGGCAGCACCTGGAGCACGCAGGGGCCGCTGCCTGCGGACACGGGCTGCTCGGGTTCCTGGCCGTGCGGGGGCGTGATAGGCTCTATCCGTAAACTCATTTCACCGGCCGGACGCCCCATGACCGATACGACCGCCGTGCTGGCGCGGCCCACGTTTCTCGATTCGGGGCGGGGCGTCTCTATCGCGTATCACAGCACGCCCGGCAAGTCTCCCGGTGTAATGTTCTGCGGGGGTTTCATGTCGGACATGACCGGCAGCAAGGCCCTGGCGCTAGAAGCCTTCTGCCGCGAGCGCGGCCAGGGTTTCGTGCGCTTCGACTATGCTGGCCACGGCCAGTCCTCCGGCCGCTGCGAGGACGGCACGATCGGCAGCTGGACGGAGGACGCGCTGGCCGTGCTCGACCGGGTCGCGCAGGGGCCGCAGGTCATCGTCGGCTCGAGCATGGGGGGCTGGATTGCACTCAACCTCGCACTCGCGCGTGCCGACCGCGTTACCGCCCTGGTCGGCATCGCCGCGGCGCCCGACTTCACCGAGGACCTGATTTGGCATGACCTGCCGACCGAAGCGCAGATGATGCTGGAAACTGACGGCGTGATCTATGAACCGTCCGAATACAGCGACAAGCCGTATCCCATCACCATGACGCTGATCCATGAGGCGCGCGCGCATCTGCGGCTGCGCGGCGAGATCGCGATCGACTGCCCGGTGCGCCTGCTGCACGGCATGGTCGATCCGGACGTGCCGTGGAAGCGCTCGCTGACGCTTGCCGAAAAGCTGCGCACGCAGGATGTGCGGGTCATTCTGGTGAAGGACGGCGACCATCGACTGTCGCGCGAGCAGGACCTTGCGCTGCTAACGAGCACGGTCGGCGAGCTGCTTACGGTTTGAAGCGGCCGAACGAGGGGCGCTGCTCGGCGGCGAGCAGGGCCTTGAGGCCCGTCCGGTAATCGGGATAGGCGAGCTTCACGCCAAGCTCGGTCTTGATACGGGTATTCGCTACGCGCTTGCTATCCATATAGAAGCTGCGCGCCATCTCAGACATCGTTGGCGCGATCTCGGTGTACGGAACTTCCGGCGGCGGCTCGCGGCCGAGCAGAGCGGCGGCGTAGGCGACGACGTCCTGCGGCGGCGCCGGCTCGTCGTCGCACACGTTGTACGCGGCCCCCGTATTCGGCTTCGCGATCGAAGCCTCAACCACTGTCGCGATGTCGTCGACATGGATGCGGCTGAACCCCTGGCCCGGCTTGACGATGCGCTTGGCGGTGCCGTTGCGCAGCTGGTCGAGCGCGCTGCGCCCTGGTCCGTAGATGCCGGCCAGCCGGAACAGATGCACCTTCAATCCGAAGCGCTGCAGGTCGAGCCAGGCGCG
>DATAAP010000091.1:0-12343 GCA_036260035.1 Alphaproteobacteria bacterium
GACATGCTCGGTCGTGCGAAGCGCGTCCTGATCGAAAAGGAGAACACCACGATCATCGACGGCGTGGGCAAGAAGTCTGACATCGAAGGCCGTATCGCCCAGATCAAGGCGCAGATCGAGGAGACGACGTCGGACTACGACCGTGAGAAGCTGCAGGAGCGTCTGGCCAAGCTGGCCGGCGGTGTTGCGGTGATCCGGGTCGGCGGTGCCACCGAGGTCGAGGTCAAGGAGCGCAAGGATCGCGTCGACGACGCGATGCACGCGACCAAGGCCGCCGTGGAAGAGGGCATTGTCCCGGGTGGCGGCGTGGCCCTGCTCTACGCGACCAAGGCGCTCGACAAGCTGACGCCGGCGAACAACGACCAGAAGGTCGGCATCGACATCGTGCGGAAGGCGCTGCAGTCGCCGACGCGGCAGATCGCCCAGAACGCCGGCGTGGACGGCTCGATCGTGGTCGGCAAGCTGCTTGAGAGCAAGAACTTCAATCAGGGCTTCGACGCTCAGACTGGCGAGTATGTCGACATGATCAAGGCCGGCATCATCGACCCGACCAAGGTCGTGCGTACGGCCCTGCAGGACGCCTCGTCCGTTGCCGCCCTACTGATCACGACCGAAGCGATGGTCGCCGAAAAGCCGGAGAAGAAGGCTGCCCCGGTGCCGCCGGGCGGCGCTGGCATGGGCGACATGGACTTCTAATCGAGAAAGCCCAGTTGTCACCTCAGGGCGGGTCGCAAGACCCGCCCTTTTCTTTTGCGTGCGTCTCAGACCCGCGCGTGACGCGCGGATGTGGCGCGTTCGAGCGCCGCTGCAACGAGATGATCGATCCCCAGCGCCTGGCGGATGCGCCCGAGCAGCCGACTCTCGAGCACTGGCACGGCGCTGTCGATTGCCGCCACGTCGCAGGCGAGCAGATAGGCGGTCTCGCGCAGATGAATCGGTATGCTCGAGTTGATGAGAGCCAGGACCCGGTCGAGGCCGTCTTCGGTCTGCAGCAGCACCGCGCATTCCTGCGCGGTGCTCGGTAGCTCTTCCGGATTGTAGTCGTGGAAGACCGGCCAGATCTGCACGATCTGGCCGATGCGGCGCAGCTCGTGGTCGGGCATGCGGCGGTCGACCGCGGAAACGAGAATCATCGCATAGATCATCGCCGCGTGCGGTGATACGGTCGCGCGCGTCGTCGGATGCATGACGGCCATTCGCCCTCCATGGTTGCGCGTCGGACTGTACGGCTCGTGCCGTCGCGGTCAAGGCGCATCCGCTAGCCCGATCGGGCTAGCGGGTGTCCGCAATCACGCGCTGAGCGCGAGGTCGCTCGACTGGATGCGCCTGACACCGGCCGCCTTCATTTTCTCCCACGCCGCGGCAAGCGACCCTTGCGTGTCGATGGCGCGGCAGGCGTCCTCGATCACGAAGGCGGCGAAGCCGTCCTTGCGCGCGTCGAGCGCAGTCCAGGCAACGCAGAAGTCGGTGGCCAGGCCTGCGATGAAACACCGCGTCAGCCCGCGCTGCTTGAGGTAGCCCGAGAGGCCGGTCGGCGTCTTCCCATCCGCCTCGTAGAAGGCGGAATAGCTGTCGACATTGCGGCGGTGGCCCTTGCGGATGATGAGGGCCGCGTGCGGCACCACGAGCTCGCTGTGCAGGGCGGCACCCTCCGTCCCCTGCACGCAATGATCCGGCCACAGCACCTGCTTGCCGTAGGGCAGATCGATGATGTCGAAGGGCTTGCGGCCAGGATGCTGCGAGGCGAAGGAAATGTGGTCGGGCGTGTGCCAGTCCTGCGTCATCACTACGTGCCGGAAGCCCTTGGCGATGCGATTGATGATCGGCACCACCTGGTTGCCGTCTTTCACCGCCAGCGAGCCGCCGGGAATGAAGCAGTTCTGCACGTCGACGACGATGAGCACGTCGCGGTTGCCCGGCTTGATCGGATTGGCCGCGGCTGCCTTACGTGCAAACCCCGCCGAAACGAGGGCCGCGGCGCAGACGGCACCCCCGATCAGGGTGCGACGCGAAAGATCCATGGCACGCCTCCGGGTGATCGAGCGCTACGCAAATCATAGGCCCCGCGGCCTTGCGCTGTCGAGGCGCTGCGCTCGACAGCGCGCGCCGCTGCCCGTAGGTTGCGCGGCGTTATGCAAGCCGTTGTCGACGTCGTTCTCCCCGTCTTCGGACTCATTCTGGTCGGCTATCTCGCCGGGCGACTCAAGCTCCTCGGCCAGGAAAGCTCCGAGGCGCTCAACCGCTTCGTCTATTTCTTCGCACTGCCCGCATTGCTCTTTATCGGCATGGCACGCGTCTCTGCTCAGGACGTGCTCAACCTGCCCTTTCTTGCGGCGTTTCTGGGCGGCATCGTCATCGTTTTTGCGATAGCACTCGTGGTGGCGCGCTTCGCATTTCCGGGCACGGGTGCCGGAATGATGCTCGGTGCGCTTTCTTCTGTCTTCGCCAACACCGGCTATATGGGCATCCCGTTGTTTCTGACAGCCTTCGGCCCGCAGGGCGCGCTGCCGGCGGTGATTGCCGCGGTCGCCATGGCGGCGTTGGTCATGGCGGGTGGCGTCATCATGATCGAGCTGGCGCTGAGTGCGGGCAGCGGCATCGGCAAGGCGCTCGTGAATGTCGGTCGCGCGGTGGCGCTCAACCCGCTAGTGATCGGCTCCGTCCTCGGATTCGTCTGGAGCGCCGCTGGTCTCCCCGTGCCGAAGCCGGTCGCCACCTTCGCCGACCTGCTCGGCGCCGCAGCCGGGCCGGCGGCGCTGTTCGCCATCGGCCTTTTTCTTGCCAGCCAGTCGCTCAACGCCCTGATGGGCGGACGGCGCGCGATCGAGGTGGTGTGGCTGCTCGTCCTCAAGCTGCTCGTGCAGCCGCTGGCCACCTGGTGGATCGCCGTCGCAATGGACCTCGATCCATTCTGGAGCGCCTCGGCCGTGATCCTCTCCGGCCTGCCGACGGGCGCCCTCATCTTCGTGCTGGCCCAGCAGTATGGAGTCTACCTGCAGCGCGCCTCGGCGGTGATCCTCGCCTCCACCGTGGTTTCGGTCGTGACGCTCTCGGCGATCATGGTCCTGCTGAATCCGGTCGCGCCCTGACCGAGGCTGGCTCGACTTGCCGGCCGATCCATGGCTTACTGCGCGGCAAGCGGGAAAGCCCGCATGCGAAGAAAGGGAGGGGCCGCGCCGACGATGTCGCGTGTACCGATCACGATTGCCTGCTGGGACTACGACCGCACGCGCGGCTTGATGGATGGGCGGGTCAGCGTCGAGGGGTGCGAGGTCACGTGCCTGACGTTGTCGCCGGAGGAAGTGTTCTTCCGCGCCTTCCGCCATCATGAGTTCGACGTCACCGAGCTGTCCTTCAGCACCTACATGATAACGCGAGCGCGCGGCACGTGTCCGTATATCGCCATTCCCGCCTTCGTCAGCCGCGCCTTCCGCCACTCGGCGATCTACATCCGCACCGACCGCGGCATTGCCAAGCCGCAGGACCTTAAGGGACGCGTCGTTGGCGTGCCCGAATACCAGGTGACGGCCGCGCTGTGGGTGCGGGGCATGCTGAAGGACGAGTACGGCGTCGACCCAGCCGACATCGATTGGCGCACAGGCGGCGTGGAGGAGCCCGGGCGCCACGAGAAGGCGGATCTCAAGCTGCCGCCCGGCGTGCGCGTTTCCGCCATTGCGCCCGGCCAGACGCTCGGCGCCATGCTGGCGAGCGGCGAGATTGACGCCCTGGTTGCGCCGCGCGCCCCGTCCTGCTATTCGCGCCGCGCGCCGAATCTCGGCCGCCTCTTTCCCGACTTCCGTGCGGCGGAGAAGGCATACTGGAAGAAAACCGGCATCTTCCCGATCATGCATGTGATCGGCATCCGCGAAAGCCTGGTCGAGCGCCATCCGTGGCTGCCGTCCAGCGTATTCAAGGCGTTCCTACAGGCAAAGGCGCTGGCGCGGCCGGAGCTGCACGAGGTCGCCGCGCTGAAATACATGCTGCCCTGGGTCGCCGCTGAGGTCGAGGAGACCGAGGCGCTGATGGGCACCGATTTCTGGCCGTACGGGATCGATCCCAACATGCCGACGCTGGAAGCGATCACACGCTATTCCTTCGAGCAGGGCATGATCGGCCGCCGCGTCGGCATCGACGAGCTATTCGCGCCGTCGACGCGCGAACGCTTCAAGGTCTGAGGAAGAAATGAGAGGGAGGACACCATGAAAAGGGCCATTTTGACGTTGGTGATGCTCCTCTGCGGGGCGACGGCGGCGCAGGCGCAGTCGGGCCCGCCCTACCGTCTCACCCTCGCGGGCGCGAGCGCCGGCGGGCTGTGGTCGCAGTTGGGCGTCGGCGTCGACCAAGCAGTCGCGGCAGCCTTTCCAGGCTCGACAATCACCTATCAGACGAGCGGCGGCGGGCTCGCCAACCTGCCGATGGTGGCATCCGGCCGCGTCCCGATGGGCATCGCGCTGGATACCGAGATCGACATCGCGGTGAAGGGCGAGGATCCGTTCAAGGAGCCGGTCAGGGGAATTCGCACGCTAGCGCGCCCCTACGAGGCACAGATCAACTACATGCTCGTGACCAAGGAGTTCTCCGAGAAATACGGCATCAAGTCGCTCGAGGATCTGGCCGCGAAGAAGCCCCCGATCCGGGTCGCCATGAACCGGCGCGGCAATGCCACCGGCAAGATCAGCGCGCTGTTCTTCGAGGCGGCCGGCATCACGCCGCAGGCGATCGAGAGCTGGGGCGGGCAGGTGATCTACGCGGCGTCAGGCGAGCAGACCAACCTCGCCATGGACCGGCGCATCGACATGATCCACAACGGCCTGTTCATTCCCGACCGCACGATCCTGCAGGTCGCCAACTCAGTGCCGCTGGTGTGGCTGACGACGACGCCAGCGGTGGTCGATAAGGTCGCCAAAGAAAGCGCAGGCAAGCCGTACACCGTGAAGGCAGGAGCATATCCGTGGCTCCTGCATGATGTGCTCACGACCGCCCATGGCGCGGTGATAACGGTCAGCGAGAAGTTGGACGACAACACGGCCTACAATCTCGCCAAGGCGATCACGGAAAACGTGACCAAGATCAGCGGCCAGAGCGCAGCATTGGCCTCCGTCGATAAGCGGGTTGTATCGACGGGCTCGATCATCCCGTTCCATCCCGGCGCCGAGAAGTACTACCGCGAGGCCGGGCTGCTGAAATAAGCGAACAGGGCGGAGCGGGATGAAGAGTGCGGCAGCTTCGCCCCGGGCGGGCGGCGTCGGGGCGAAGCTGATCGATCTGTTCTTCTCGGTCGGCGCGCGACGCCGCCCGCGCGGGGCGCTCGCCTTCATCATCACGCCGTTCGCGATCTTGATGGGGCTGTGGGTGATCTACGCGGCCCTGTTCGCGATCATCGATCCCTTGGCGCACAGCATCATTTTCGCCTGCGGCATCCTCGCCCTGCTGTTCTTGGTGTGCGGGCCGACGCCGAACTCTGACCCGGTGAGGCCGCACTGGACCGACTGGCCGCTGTCGCTGTTGAGCCTCGCCTCGGGAATCTATTTCGCCCTGCACGTGAAGGAGATCGCGACGCGGATCACGCTCCTCGATCCGCTGTCGCAATGGGACATCTTCTTCGGCACGACAATCTTCCTGATCACGCTCGAGGCGACGCGCCGCGCGACCGGCCTTGGCCTGACGCTGATTGTCCTCATTTTCATTGCCTACAACTTTTTCGGCCACAAGCTCGGCGGCGTGCTCGGCCACGGCTACATCAGCTACGAACATTTCCTCGACATCATGGTGTTCACCACCGACGGAATCTTCGGCGTCGCGGTGCGCGTGGCGGCGAGCTACGCCTTCCTGTTCGTGTTCTTCGGCACGATCCTCGACCGCGCCGGCGGTGCCAAATTCTTCTACGATATCGCGGCGGTGTTCACCGGCAGGTCGCCTGGCGGCCCCGCGAAGATCGCCGTGGTCTCGTCCGGCCTGTACGGGATGATATCCGGCAGCCCGACCGCAGATGTGGTCACCACCGGCTCGGTCACGATTCCGGTAATGAAGCGTCTCGGCTATTCGGGAACATTGGCCGGTGCTGTCGAGGTCGCCGCGTCGACCGGCGGCAACATAATGCCGCCGATCATGGGCTCGACCGCCTTCATCATGGCGGAATATCTTGGCATCCCCTATCGCGACATCGCGATCGCCGCGACGTTTCCGGGGCTGCTCTACTACATCGGCGTCTACGCCCAGGTGCATCTGCGCTCGGTACATCTTGGCTTCCGCGGGCTCCCAGCGGAGCAGATTCCGAAGCTCGCGCCGACATTGAAACAGGGCGGTTTCTTCATCGTGCCGCTGATGGTCCTCACGGTCGCGCTCCTGCTCGGTTATTCGCCCAGCATGGTGGCCGTGATCGGCGCGATCTCCGTCGTCGGGGTCGCGGCATTGCGCAAGGAAACCCGCATGGGCCCATTGCGCGTGCTGCACGCGCTGGCCGAAGCGACCATGCTCATGGTCACGGTCACCGCTGCCTGCGCCGCCGCGGGCTTCGTCATCGGCGGCATCAGCATGACCGGGCTGGCCGCGAAATTCGCGCATCTGATGTCGTTCGTCTCGGGCGGCAATCTACTGCCCGCACTGCTGCTGATCGCCGCGCTGTCGTCCCTGCTGGGCATGGGAATGCCCACGCCGAATGTCTACATCCTGACGGCGGCTCTGACCGGGCCGCTGCTCGCGCAGCTCGGCGTCGGCAAGATGGAGGCACATATGTTCCTCCTCTATTTCGCCGCCCTCTCGGCGATGACGCCGCCGGTGGCGGTTGCAGCCTATGCGGCGGCCCCGATCGCCGATGCGAATCCGCTCCATATCGGGTTCACTGCGGTGCGGTTGTCGATCGCCGCTTTCATCGTCCCCTTCGCCTTCATCTATGCGCCGGAGATGCTGCTCGAGGGCGCGCTGTGGGAGATCGGCTTTGCCGTGCTGAGCTGCCTCGTCGGCGTCATCCTGCTCGCCGCAGCAGTCGAGGGCTTCCTCAAGACGGAGCTCGGCTGGCCGGCGCGCGTGTTGCTGGGTGGGGCTGCGCTCGCCTTCATCGTGCCCGACGTGACGCACGCGTTCGTGGGCGGCGCCCTGACGGCCGGCGGCTTTGCCGTAAACCGCTTCGTCCCGCCCGCGCATCGGGTTGACCGGCCGGGTCCCGAAGAGTCACGCTGAATACAGGCGAGGGAATTGGAGGAAGCGATGTCCGTCAGCCGCAATCTGCAGCGCCTCATCGATCGCGCAGCACCGTACTGGGCCGGCGAGGCCGAGGTTTTCACGACCTATTGGGACTGGCCCAAGCGCACGCGCGAAACGGACCGCCGTTGGCTAGCGCTGCAATGCTCGAAGGAGGTGTGGGGCTCGGGCCTTGCGCCACTAGACTTGGGCATCTTCCTCGGGCCGGTGAAGGAGCTCGAGGCCGCGTTCCCCAAGATCGATACGGAGATCGACCGCCACGCCGTGCTCGATATCTGCGAAGGGTTGTGGGCGGAGTTCGCGCATTACTGCGCCTTCGCCGACGCTTACGACGCGATGGCTCTGCCGGGCGAGAAGAAGCTCAACCCGCACGATGTGAAGCAGAGCTGGAAGGAGGATCTCGACCTCTCGCATCTGCGCTTCCGCCACAAGAAGGAGAACCCGAAACTGGGCGAGCGCGCGACGCGCTTCACCGAAGGCGGCTACTGCACGCTGTTCTCCGAGGGGATGAAGCTGGCGGATCGCGGCGACCACCCGGTGCACGGCCGCGCCAACAAGCTGATCGCCGAGGCCTGCGCCAAGGTCTACGACGACGAATTCGGCCACATGCTGAAGGGCATTGTCGGGCTCGACGCCGAGGGCCTGAGCGAGGCGGAATGGCAGCTTCTCGGCGACATATCCGTCGAGCAGCTCAAGGCGCGCATCCTGATGCGGAATGCCCAGTTCAGCTATCCGCTCCCGGAACAGCGCCTGAAGGAAATCTTTGCTGGCACCTGCAAGCCGCTCGCCTTCGACTACGACAAGGCGAAGCTGGCGGCGTGAATTTTGACGGAACCCCACCGAAAATCGGTGCGTTGAATGGTCGTCTATAAACCGAATGCTGGAGGCAGCTAGGTCATAGACACAAAGACCCGTCGCGGTTACAGCTCATACCTGAGCCTAGCCGCGACGGGTCACCTGTTTCTGGGCTCAGCCTTCAGGAAATCGTGCGTGATCTGCACCGCTTCGGCGAGGCCGATGCGCTGCACCTCGACGCCGGGCGGGAACGCGCCGCACAGCCGGGACGGCAGCCGCGGGTCGAGCAGTACGAATACGCCGGTGTCGTCGGCGCGGCGCACCAGCCGACCGAACGCCTGCTTCAAGCGCAACCGCGTGAGCATATCGTCATAGGCGGGGCCGCCGAACTCGGCCTTGCGCGCGCGGTGCAGGATGTCAGGGCGCGGCCACGGCACGCGGTCGAACACGATGAGCCGCAGGCTGCGCCCGGGCACGTCGACGCCGTCGCGCACCGCATCGGTGCCGAGCAGGCAGGCATCCTCCTCGGCGCGGAAGATGTCGATCAATGTGCCAGTGTCCATGCCGTCGACATGCTGCGCATAGAGCGGCAGGCCCTCGTCCTCCATCGCGCTGGCGATGCGCGCATGCACGGCTTTGAGCCGGCTGATCGCAGTGAACAGCCCCAGTGCGCCGCCGCCGGATGCTACGAACAGAGCGCGATAAGCGGCGGCGAGTTGCGCCACGTCGGTGCCGCGCACGTCCCTCACCACCAGGACGCGCGTCTGCTTCGGATAGTCGAAGGGCGATGGCACGCTGGCGCGCGATGTCTCTGGTAGGTGGCGAGCGCCGGTGCGTGCCTCGGCGGCGCGCCAGTCGTTCTCCGAATCGCCGGTGCCGTCGGTGAGCGTTGCCGACGTGACCAGCACGCCATGCGCCGGCTCGACGACCGAGGCGGCGAAGGGGATGGTCGGATCGACCCAGTGGCGGTGCAGGCCGACATCGATCTCGCGCCCGTCGAAGCGGTCGATCGAGAACCAGTCAACGAACTGCTCCGGCGTCTCCTGGCCGAGCGAGGCAAGCATACTGCGCCAGGCGCCGAGCTTGTCGAGTCCGCGCCGCGAGAGGCTGCGCCCGACGGATTCGATGCGGATGCGCGTGGCGCTGTCGAGCGTGTCGGCCTCGTCGTCGAGCATCCTGGCAAGGCGTTGCGTCAGCACCGTGATTGGCTCCATCAGCCGCGCCAGTGCCTCGTCGAGCCGTTGTGCCGCAGCGACCAGCCCTTCGATGGGCGGCTTGGTGTCGGCCTCGATGCCGTAGGTGTCCTCGCCTGGCTCGGCGCGCGCCAGAACCTGCTGGCGGACCAGCGCCAGGAACGCTTCGGCCGGACCGACCGGATTACCGGCGAGCCGCGACAGCCATTGCTCGCCGGGCAGCGCGCGCGCCGCGCGGAGGATGTTCTCCAGCGCTGTCACCGCCTGCTCGTCGCCTGCGATCAGCTCGCCGCAGCGCGCCTTGAGGCCGCGCGCCCGCGACGAGCCGCCTTCACGCCCGAGCAGCCAACGCCGCAGATCGTGCGTCTCCTCGCCGGACAAATAGGCCGAAAACGCGCCATCCGCGGCATCAAAGACGTGATGGCCCTCGTCGAAGACGTAGCGCGTCGGCAGGTTGGTGTCGTCGACGCCGCCGAGCGCCGCCTGGTACATGACCAGCGCGTGATTGGCGATAACGATCTCGGCGCGGCGCGCGCGGCGGATCGTCTTCTCGACGAAGCACTTGCGATAGTGCGAGCAGGCCGAATAGATGCATTCGCCGCGGCGGTCAGCGAGCCCGCGGGTGCGCGCCCGGCCGGCGAGATCGGCGAGCCAGGCGGGAAAGTCGCCGCCGACCATGTCGCCGTCGCGCGTGGCGCCCACCCAGCGCGCCATCAGGCCGAGCGCCACCGCATCCTGCGGGCGTGTGCCGAGGGTGGCCAACGCCTCCTCGTAGTTCAGCAGGCAGAAATAGTTCTCGCGGCCCTTGCGGATCACGACGTGGCGCTGCTTCTCTGCCGGATCGGGGAAGAGCCGGTCGAGCTCGCGGTCGATCTGGTGCTGCAGGTTGCGCGTGTAGGTCGAGATCCACACCGGCCCATCGTTCTTCTCCGCCCACACCGTCGCCGGCGCGAGATAGCCGAGCGTCTTGCCGACGCCGGTGCCGGCTTCGGCGAGCACGAAGCGCGGCCTACCCTCCTGCTCACGCGGCATGAATGCAGCGCTGGCGGCAGAGGTGTAGTCCGCCTGCTGCGGCCGCGGCTCGGCGTTCACGCCCAGCATTCTGACCAGCCGGGCGCGGGCCTCGACCGGCTCCACTGGCCAGCTCTCCGCAGGAGTCGGCGGTGCGAACTCGGCCCATTCGGCCAGCGCGTTCCACACATGCAGCGGCGCCGCAGCGCGGTCGTGCTGGAACGCTTCCGGTGCATCGCCAAGTGCCGCCAGCACGGATGTTCCCCAGCGCCAGCCGCCGCGCGTCATGATGCGCGCGAGCCCGACGAGCCGCGACCGCGTATCAGAGTCGGTGCTGAGATCGACGAGCTCCGCGAGCAGCACCTGCGTCGCGGCAAAAAGGGCGAGCGCGTCGCTGGCAATGTCGTGGCCGGGCGTGACTCCGGTCGCGGCGGCGAGGCCCCGCGGCGTCGGCAGGCAGAATTGCGCCGGCCGCACGAAGGCGAACAGCTCGAGCAGGTCAAGCGCCGGGAAGCGGTCGATGCCGAGACGGCGCGACGTCGCCGGCGCGTGCGCGAGAATCGGCGCGGTATTCCGCGCCCGCACCGCCGCTTCCTCGGGTGCCAGCTCCAGCAGCTCGCCGTCCTGGGTCAGCCACGCTGCGCGCGCAAGCCCGGCCACCAGCGCTGGCGCGCGCGGCACGATGCTCGAAGAGGTGCGGTCGAGCGAAACATTCATGCTTTCCGCACTATAGAGTGGCGGATGCGGCAGAACCACGGCGAAGGGCGGAGTTGACGTGGCCGCACGCCGCGCCTAGCTTCCGCCGGCCATGCAAGACATAGCAATCGACGTTTCACGCGAATTGGCACTTAAGGGCCGGGCCTGGCCGTTCGAAGAGGCGCGCAAGGTTCTCGCTCGAGTGAACAACAACACGCCCGAGAAGGGATATGTGCTGTTCGAGACCGGCTACGGTCCCTCCGGCCTGCCGCATATCGGCACGTTCGGCGAGGTCGTGCGCACGACCATGGTGCGCAATGCCTTCCGAGCCATGTGCGACATCCCGACGCGGCTGTTTGCCTTCTCCGACGACATGGACGGGCTGCGCAAGGTGCCGGACAACATTCCGAACCCGGAGCTGATCCGCCCGCATCTCGGCAAGCCGCTGACTTCGGTGCCCGACCCGTTCGGCACGCATGAGAGCTTCGGTCACCACAACAACGCGCGCCTGCGCGCCTTCCTCGATTCCTTCGGCTTCGAGTACGAGTTCCAGTCGGCGACGGAGTGCTACCGCTCGGGCCGCTTCGATGCGACCCTGCTCAAGGTGCTTGAGCACTACGACGCGGTGACCAATGTCATCCTCCCGACATTGGGGCCGGAGCGGCGCGCCACGTACTCGCCGTTCCTGCCGGTCGATCCCCGCAGTGGCAGGGTGCTGCAGGTGCCGCTGGTCGCACGCGACGTCAAGGCCGGCACCATCACCTACCGCGACGGGGAGACGGACAAGCTTGTCGAGGTGCCGGTCACGAGCGGACATTGCAAGCTGCAGTGGAAGGCGGATTGGGCGATGCGCTGGGTGGCGCTCGGCGTCGATTACGAGATGTCGGGCAAGGACCTGATCGATTCAGTCAAGCTCTCGAGCCAGATTTGCCGAGTGCTCGGCGGCCGTCCGCCCGAGGGCTTCACCTATGAACTTTTCCTCGACGAGAAGGGCGAGAAGATTTCGAAGTCGAAAGGCAACGGTCTGACGGTCGACGAGTGGCTGACCTACGGGCCGCCGGAGAGCCTCGCTCTATTCATGTACAGCTCGCCGAAGAGCGCCAAGCGGCTCCACTTCGACGTCATCCCGCGCCAGGTCGACGATTACCTGACCTTCATCAACAAGTTCCCCGAGCAGGCGCCGAAGGACGGCGAGAACAACGCGCCGACGCAGCAGCTCGACAATCCCGTGTGGCACATCCACGCCGGCAAGCCGCCGGCGCCGGAGCCCGGCGGCCTGCCGTTCAACATCCTGCTCAACCTCGTCGGCGTGGCGAATACCGAGGACAAGGCAGTGCTGTGGGGCTTCATCTCGCGCTACGCGCCGAAGGCGAGCCCGGCGAACAACCCGTTCCTCGATAAGCTGGTCGGCTACGCGATCAACTACTTCCGCGACTACGTCAAGCCGA
>DATAAP010000092.1:0-9045 GCA_036260035.1 Alphaproteobacteria bacterium
GCGTCGGCCTCGGCCTTCATGCGCTCCATCTGCATCCGGTTGGCCGCCTCGACCATCTGCGGATCGGGCTGCGGCGGGCCGGCTTGCGGCATCGCGGCGCCGGGCGCGGTGAAGAACGGATCGGCGGAGGTGAAGCCGGCATTCTCCGTCAGCTTGCGCAGCGTGTTGTAGATGTTGCTGAGCGTCACGAGCGGCCCCGCCGCACCGCCCTGCATCTCGAGTGCTCTGATCTGCATCTGCAGGATCGTCGTCAGGTAGTTCTGCACCTGGTCGCGTGTACCCGTGCCCAGGCCGACCAGCACGGTCATGTCCTTGCGCGTCTTCCACGCGCGCGGGTCGACCGTGACCCACTGGTCGCGCAGCCGCACGATGCGCGCGGCCTTGCCGTGCTTGAGGATCAGCGCGTGGATGCCGACGAACAGGTCCTTGATGCCGGTCTCGGCGAAGGTGCGCGCGATCAGGCGGATGCGCTGCTGTGCGGCGTTCGCGAGCAGGTTGGCGCCGGTCGCCGTGGTGCTGTACGGGTTCAGCGTGTTCGGATCGGGCCCGACCGCCAGGCGGGTGACGCCGGTGCGCACCTCCCGCGTCGTGTCCATGTATTCGAGGACCGGGAAGATGTGGCCGCCGATCGGGTTGGTCGGGATCGGCAGCAGACCGCCGGGCATCTTGGTGCGGACGATGCCGCCCGGGCGGTTGGTCAGCAGGTCGTCGAGCGTGTGGTCGTTCGCATGGCTCTCGGACACCTCCATGCGCTGGTTGTTCGCGAAATACGCGTTGTCGAGCAGTGCGCGGATCAGCGCCGTCTTGATGCGCTGGATGTCCATCACCAGGTCGGCGACCGAGCGGCCCCAGAAGCGGTGGCTCATCAGGATCGGCGTGATGCCGGCGAAGGGCATCATGTCGATCGGCTCGTTGTCGAGGATTTCGGCTCCACTGCCCGCGGTCGTCACCTTGCGCAGCTCGGCGATGCCGTCGCCGTCCCAGTCGACGCGGATGTAGTGCTCGGTCACCTCGACCAGCCGCATCGCGCGGTTGGTGTCGAAGCCGTCCTCCTCGTCGTTGTCGTCCACGGTGGCGCGCGCCTGCGCCTCGTCTGTCGCGGAGGACGTGCCCGCCGGCAGGTTCTCGACCACGTCGCGCGGATAGCCCGCGGCGATCAGCTCCGAGACGGAGCGCTTGACCTTGTGCGCGCAATAGCGCGCCTCTTCGATCGAGCGGGCGCGTTTCGAGATGAGAAATTCCTCGGGCGGTACGGCCACCACGCGCACGCAGCCATACGGCTTGCGCCGGATCACCACCGCGTCGTGGAGCTGCGGGGCCGCCTCGGCCGCTTCGGGAACCGCATACGAGGGATCGGGCCGGACCGTGTGCTCGATAAGCTCGATACCGTCGTCGGCGACGAGCAGCGCGAACGCGTCGTCGGGCAGGTTCTGGTACGTCTCGCGCTCTTCCTTCTCGCCCTCCTCCCACCAGAACTTGACGATGCCGTTCTTCTGGATCAGCGCGTCCTTGATCATGCTGTGCAACACGACGAAGCCGCGGTTCTCCTGGTAGAAGACGTGGTTGACGTAGTCGGTTTCCTGCTTCGCCGCCTCCTCGTCCTCAGGGCCGACGGGATTGAAGCGCGCGACTTCGTCCGACGCCATGAAGATATCGATCAGCGACGGCATGATGCCGTCAACCGTGTCCGCGACATCGGTCGACACGGCGCGCGACCGGCCGGGTGCGGCCGGCATGTCCTCGGCCATGTCGCCGAGGTAATAGTCCATCGCCTGCGCGCGCTGGCTGGCGAGATCCGATGCGGCGCTGTCGCCCATCGCCGCGGCCTGCTCGGTCTGCAGGATCGACTTCAGCGCTGATTCGTCCATGCGCGGCATGTTCAGGCGACCCCGTGGTCAGGATATTCGATCTTGCGGCCGAAGCCCTGGCCGCTCGGCTTCTTCTTCGCGTCGCGCAAGCACATGATGGCGTAGCGCGTGGCACTCATCAGGTCGTCCTGGAGCTTCACGATCCGGCCCTCGTCGCGGTGGTAGAGGCGGAACTCCTCGAACCAGTCGGCCAGATGCCGGAACACCTTGAGCCGGCTGCTCTGCATGCGGTCGAGCATGTCGATCAGCCCGGCTTCGACGCCTGACGTGCCCGGCGTGCTATCAGGGTTGTCCGGATAGCGCGCGTGGTACGGCAGCAGGTTCAGCCCTTGCGCCCGGTACTGCTCGGCGAGCGGCTTGCCCGAATCCTTGCTGTGCTGCAGGCCGTCCGCCGGCCACGCCCAGGGCAGCCACGCGCCCCACGGCTTCAGCGCCGCGGCGTGGACGAGCGGCGTTGCCTCGCGTACGCGGTATGCCTTGGTCACGTAGACGGTGTCGGTGTCGCGATCGTGGGCGAGTTCGACCGCGGCGAACGGATGATCCCAGCCGAAATCCATGCCGCCGATGCGCGGCCAGTGCGCCGCCAGCGGGATCGCGTCGCACGCGATTGAGTCTTCCGGCAGCGGGAAGATGCGGCCGGAGCCGAGCATCGGAATGCCCTTGGCGCGCGCCTCGCGCTCGTGCGGCGCGTAGCCCGCCACGATGCGCGCGCGCTCCTCGGCCGTGTAGTGGTCGGCGTCATCGATCGTCATCTGCGTGACGTGACGATCGGGCGTGGGCGCCTGCAGGAAGCGGCCGATCACCTCGGTCATGCCCAGCAGCGGGGTGCAGGTCAAGAAGACGCAGCCACCCGTCGCGTTCGTGCGCGTCAGCCCTTCCGAATAGATGTCGCGCGGCGGCTCCTCGTCGAACCAGACGAGGTCCAGCGTCTCGCCCTGCCACTTCTCGCGTCCTTTCTCGTAGGACTTAAAGGCGAGCAGGCTTTCGCCGCCCGAGATGTGCGCGATGCGCGCGGTGTCGACCAGGTCGGCGATGCCGGCGGCTCGCGTGGTGGCGATGGTGGCAGCCGCCGGAATAGCACCGGTGCCGAACTGCCCTGATCGGCCGAGCAGCAGGCGCTGGGGATTGTCGCGCGTGCTCTCGCCGGTAACACCGGCGGCCCAGGCGACGATCGGCCGGTCCCATCGGCGGCCCTTCCACCACTCCGGGTAAAGACCCGTGAGGTGCATCGCGACCTCGAACGAGCCGGCCAAAGTCTTGCCGAGCTGGTTGCCGGCGAGGAACAGGCGCTCGCGGTGCGTGGCACCCGCGTCGTGAAATTCGCGCTGCTTAATGTAGGGGCGGTACGCGGCCAGCCGGTTGCGCGCGCGCCTCTGCTCCCTCTCCGCTTCGAGGGCCTTGAGCAGCCGCAAGTCGCGCGCGGAGTTCGGCAATGGCGGCGTCGAGCTCATCGTCGGCGAGATCTTCGAGCGGGCGCTCGACCGCGACCTGCTTGGGCAGCAGCGATGCGGCGAGGTTGCAGAATTTTTCGGGATGCTCCTCGGCAAGCCGCGCGATCGCTGCCGCGCCGTGCGCGCGCCAAGCCGCGTCGAAGTCGCGCAAGAAAGCCTCCGCGATCCGCGCGCGCGACGGGCGCGGCGCGGGTTTCGGCTTGGCGCTCTGATTGGGCCGTGCCTTTTTCATCGTCTTTCGTCGGATTGAAGCGTGTGCCTATCCGGTCCTTCGGACACACGCGCATGGCGTAGGGCGCTCACGGCCGGGGGACGGCCGTGGAGTCCGGACCATGACCTGCGGCCGTTGCCGGCCGCGGAATCTCCGTTCAGTGCACTCAGCTCGTGAGCTGTCGCGGAGAATTGCGCGCGCACTCTAGCGATGCCGCGATGCAGGAGCGCGACGGCGCGAACTCGGCTTGGTTGTCAGGAACGCGACCTGCTGAAAGGCCGGTCCGGCATCACCGACGGGCGAAGACGCCAATTGGCCGCGCGGCGCTGGAATCAAAACGCCCGGCGCGGAGGAACCGGCCGGGCGCAGCATTTGAAGTGTGCGCCTTTGATGCCAGAAAAATTAGCGCGTGTCAATGACGGAGAGTGTGTCGGTCTGAGAGTTCGAAGGCCGACAGAGAAGTTGGACGCTGCCAGAAATGCAAACGCCGCGCCGACGCGTGGGGCGTCAGGCTAAAGTGTGGCTGAAGATCGTTCAGTATTTACACTGCGATGCGCGTTGAACGATGCTCTGCTCCCCAGGACGCTGGCTGACCCGCTACAAGCGCCTGAAGCGTTACACTACAAGCGAGCACGTCGAGCACTTCCTGCACTGCGCCGCGTGGGAACGCCGAAGGAGTACTCGGCGCTGGACTTCGGCACGCTGCGGCGCCAAGAAGCGCTATCGCCTGCCGCCTTCTCATTCGATCACCTCGTCGGCGCGGGCGAGCAGCGTCAGTGGAATCTCGAGGCCGAGCGCCTTTGCCGTCTGGAGATTGATCACCAGCTCGAATTTGGTTGGCTGTCCGACCGGCAAGTCCGCGGGCCTGGCGCCTTTCAGAATCTTGTCGACATAGCTCGCGGCGCGGCGGTTTATGTCCGGTATGCTCGGCCCGTACGACATCAAGCCTCCGGCTTCCGCGATCTCCCGGAACGGAGACATCAGCGGGAGCTTGTGCCTGACAGCCAGCGCGGCGAACCGGTCAGGAAAATTGTAGGTCATCGTATCGGACAGGGTGATGACGGCATCGGCCCGCTCCCGGACCATCGCCGCGAACGCCTCCTCCAGATCGGCAAGACGGCGCGCCTCCACCGATTGAAGCGCCACGGCCTTCGCGCGCGCCGTATCTTTCAGCTCCCGCCAGTCGGCGGCGAACGCCGAATAGCCGGGGTCCCAGAGAACCGCAACGCGGGAAGCGTCGGGAAGCATCTCCTTGAGCAGCTCCAGCCGTTTGGTCGCCAGCTCCGGTGTCAGCTTTTGCAGTCCCGTAACATTGCCGCCGGGTTGCGCCAGGCTCGCAACGATCCCCGCCTCGACCATGTCGTCGTTACACGTCGCGACCACGATCGGTATTGTGCTCGTCGCCCGCCTTGCGGCGTTGAGCGCCGCTCCACAAGTGGCAGCAACAATCAGATCAACCTCGAGGCGGACGAGCTCGGCGGCGATTGCCGGCAGGCGCTCCCAGTTACCCTCGGCCGACCGGTACTCGATCGCGATTTTCCGTCCCTCGTCGTAGCCGAGGTCCCGCAGCCCTCCGAGAAACGCCTCGGCGAATCGAGATTGCCGCCACGTCGCGACAGGGCTTTGCGTTGCGATGATCCCGATGCGCGGCATCTTTGTCAGCTCCTGTGCCGCGCCAGAGAGGGGCATGGCTAACCAAACGAGAGCGCTAATGAATGTCAGGCTTGCCAGTCGCCGCATGATCGCCTCCCGCGAGCCAGGTGCAAGCGTCCGCTTTCCGTGCGTTCTCCCGATCGACTTCCGCAACCGATCGACCGGCTCAAGAGTCCCTGGCCGCTATTCGATCACCTCATCGGCGCGGGCGAGCAAAGCTGGCGCGATACTGAGGCCGAGCGCGCGCGCCGTCTTGAGGTTCATCACCAGCTCGAATGTGTCAGGCCGCAACACCGGAATCTCGCCCGGATGTTCGCCGTTGAGGACGCGGGCCGTGTATAGGCCGATGTGCCGATATAACGCGCTCAGGCTGTTGCCATAGCTCATAAGCCCTCCGGCCGCGACGAACTCGCGTAGTTCGTAGCTCGCCGGGATTCGGTGCCGCTCGGCCAGCGCCACAAGCTGCTCGCGGCGGCTGTTGAAGAACGGGTCGGCCCCGACCAACACAGCGTTAGCTCGCTGCTCGGACATCGCGGCGAACGCTGCGTCGATCTCAGCTTCCGAGCGCGCGGCCAGAACCGTGATGCGTTGCCCGGTTGAGTGGGCCGCCTCCTCTATACCGCGTCGTTGCGCAGCACCCTCCGGATTGTCTGGATTGAGCAGGACGGCGATCAGCGGCGCATCGGGGACCAGCTCGCGCAGCAGCTCCAGCCGCTTCGGTTCAAGTCCGACGACAAAGAGGTGCAGACCAGTGGCATTGCCGCCTGGTTTAGCAAGGCTGTTCACAAGGCCCAGCGCGACCGGGTCGCCCGCGCCTGCAAAGACGATCGGAATGGTCACGGTCGCGGCTTTGGCAGCAAGAGCGGACGGCCCGCCACCTGTGGCCACGATCACGGCAACTTGGCGCATAGCCAGCTCGGCTGCGAGCGCGGGCAGGCGGCCGTATTGCCCTTCTGCCCAGCGGTATTCGATTGTCACATTTCGGCCCTCGACGTAACCGAGTTCTTCCAGGCCCTTGCGGAATGCGGCGATCAGCGGCTGCCACGGACCGGGTGACACGCTGCTAAGGAATCCGATCGTCGGAGTAGATGCCTGCACGGGTCGAACGCGCCCCGCGAGAGCCGCAAGGCTGCCCATGGAAAGCAAGAGCGCGCGCCGCCTCATTCGATCACCGCGTTGGCGCAGGACCGGGTTGCCGACCTGAGCGGTACATGCGCCTGTGGCGTTCGGAATACGACCCATGGAGCGGCTCCGCACACGCGCAAGCGCCTGGGGCTAAAAGGCGCCTGGAGGCCCAATGACGATCCTAAGACAAACTCCCACGAGGATCTGTGCGAAACCGCACACGCGAGCCTCTCGGGCAGTGTCGGTGGCATCGCCTGGCTATGAAGACGATCGTCGGCTCGGTTGCGCCATGCCGACGCTCCGATTTCGCGGCCGGATCCGACACGGTGCGTTGGAGGCGGATGCGGCGCGATGTGGCAATCAGCGTGACCGACAGGTCGGCAATGCCTTGCCGTCGGAATCAAAGGCGATATGGCCCGAGCATGCCGTCACGTCGGGATTGACCCGGAGCGGACATTCGGCCGCTCCTGCTTCGGGCGCTTCGAGCCGCAGATGCACGCTTGTACACCGTTGCGCCAGCTGACCACGACCGTGCGAAGCCTAGTCCAATCCTCTATACTCCCGGCAAGGATCGTCGCGGCGAATTGAGAGGACCACGTTGGCGTCGGAGCGCGTGGACCGGCGACTTACGGCGATACTGGCGGCCGATGTCGCTGGCTATAGTCGCCTGATGGGCGCGGACGAGGAAGGCACGCTGGCCCGTCTGAACGAGCATCGCCGCGTCCTGATCGACCCCAAGATCGACGACCACCACGGGCGCATCGTCAAGACCACCGGTGACGGGCTGCTGGTCGAGTTCGCCAGCGTCGTCGAGGCCGTGCGCTGTGCCGTCGAGATCCAGCGCGGCATGGCCGAGCGCAATGCCGCGGCGCCCTCCGACAGGCGCATCGAGTTCCGCATCGGCGTCAACGTCGGCGACATCATCATCGACGGGCACGACATTTTCGGGGACGGCGTCAACGTGGCGGCCCGCCTGGAGCAGATCTGTCCTGCGGGCAGTGTGCTGATATCCGGGACAGTTTATGACCATCTCGAAGGTAAGCTGGACTGTGTTTTCGAGTATGCCGGCGAACAGCGCCTCAAGAATATCGTGCGGACCGTCCGGACCTATCGGTTGGCTCCCACCGGAAGGCGGTCTCCCTCAGTGGCTGTCTTGCCGCCCACCGACAAGCCCGCGGTCGCCGTTCTCCCCTTCGACAACATGAGCGGCGATGCCGCGCAGGTCTACTTCAGCGACGGCATCACCGAAGACGTCATCACCGAGCTCTCGCGATTCCGCGAGCTTACCGTGATCGCCCGCAACTCCTCGTTCTCGTTCCGCGGGCAAAGCGTGGACGTACGCGAGGTCGGCCGCACGCTCGGCGCCGGATACGTGGTCGAGGGCAGCGTGCGCCGAGCCGGAAACCGCGTTCGCGTCACGGCCCAGCTCGTAGACGCTGCTACAGGGGCTCATCTTTGGGCGGAGAGGTACGACCGGGCCGTCGAGGATGTGTTCGCCATCCAGGAGGAGATCGCGCGCGGCATTGTCGCAACGGTCGCTCAGCGCATCTCGGAGGAGACGGAGGCTGCCGCGCGCCGCCGGCTGCCGCAGAACGTGCGTGCCTACGATCTCTTTCTGCAGGGGCATCGTCTCACCGACGTATACACGCAGGAAGCGCAGGACGAAGCACGAGCGTTTTTCGAGCAGGCGCGTCAGCTAGACCCGACTTTTGCCCGGGCCTATACGGGTCTCGCCTACATCTATCTCAACCGAACCATCGAGGGCGGCGTGGGAGTATCCCGCGAGCACGATCCCAACAGGATCGAGGCGCGCCGCTTGGCCGAGCAGGCCTTGGCACTCGATCCGAACGATCCGCGGGTCCAATCCACGGCAGGCTACATCTATCTGACGTGGCGCGAGTTCGATGCCGCCGCGCGTCACTTCGATCTTGCGCGGGCGATGAACCCAAACGATGCCACGATCCAGCTCTTCTGGGGGTGGGCCCAAGCGTGCTTAGGGAAGCCGGAGCAAGGACTGCCCGCTGCGGAACTTGCCTTCAGGCTCAATCCGCGCCATCCGGCTTGGTACAATTACTATCTGTCTCGCATCCTCTTCCTCCTTCACCGCTATGAGGAGGTGGCAACCCTCCTCGATCAGCGAACCTTCCGAGCACCCGAAAAGCACCCGCGAGACGTCGCTTGGCGGGCCGCAGCTTGCGCCCACCTGGGGAGGATCGAGGAAGCGCGGCGCTGCGCCGAATGGTTTCTGGAAGGAGTACGCCAGCTCTGGCGGGGCGATCGGTCGGCCGGCGCGCGTGACTATGTAAATTGGCTCGTGGACGTCTCGTACTTGCGGCGAAACGAGGATGCGGAACGGTTGCGCGAAGGGCTGCGTCTTGCCGGTTTGCCGGCCTGAAGGACGACCAGCCGGAAACTGCCTCCGCGGCGTGATTGAACTCCATTATTCGCTGCTCGCGTCCGCTTTGGCACTAAGCGGACGAGGTGTCGTCGGCATTGCCTCGCTGATGGAGATGGTCGTCGGCTCGGTTGCGCCAGGCCCGCCCTGCGGTTGCGCGGCCTGATCTGACACGATGCGCCGAGGCGCAGTTACGCGGCATCCCCTGAGCTACCGCGGGGGATAGGTCGGCAGTATCTTGCCGTCGGCATCGCGCTCAACCTGTGCAGTCGGGCCGATGCGTCCAGTCTCGTCCGGTTCGCCGGGAGGAAGCGGCACACGATCGATGATGCGGTCGCGGGC
>DATAAP010000093.1:0-2066 GCA_036260035.1 Alphaproteobacteria bacterium
CGGCGCCGGGCGCGGCGCCCGCGGCGGCGGCCGATTTCGTGCGCGCGCTGGCGATGGCAGTGCGCGGCGCACGGCTTGCGGTCGCCTCGCAAGCCTGACAGAAAGACGCACGATGAACTGGCTGACAAATTTCGTGCGCCCAAAGATCCGGGCGCTGGTGCGCAAGGCGGACGTCCCGGAGAACCTGTGGGACAAGTGCCCGTCCTGCGCCAAGATGATCTTCCACCGTGACCTCGAGGCGAATGCGCGGGTGTGCCCGCATTGCGGCCACCATATGCGCCTGCCGGCGAAGCGGCGCTTGTCGATGCTGTTCGACGAAGGCACGTTCACGCGCATTGAGCTGCCGGCGAGCGTCGCCGATCCGCTGCGCTTCCGCGACCAGAAGCGCTACAGCGACCGCCTCAAGGATGCGCGCGAGAAGACCGGCGAACAGGATGCGATTATCGTGGCGCACGGCCGCATGGGCGGCCTGCCGCTCGTCGCTGCAGTCTTCAATTTCGAGTTCATGGGCGGCTCGATGGGCATCGCGGTGGGCGACGCCCTGCTGGCCGCGTCCAAGCTCGCGGTGCTGCAGCAGGCGGCGCTCGTCGTCGTGCCGGCCTCGGGCGGAGCCCGCATGCAGGAAGGTATCCTGTCGCTGATGCAGATGCCGCGCACGGTGCTCGCCGCCGACGAGGTGAAGGAGGCCGGGCTGCCCTTCATCGTCGTGCTGACCGATCCGACCACCGGCGGCGTGTCGGCGTCCTTCGCTATGCTCGGCGACATCGCGCTCGCGGAGACGGGTGCTGTGATCGGCTTCGCCGGCGCCCGCGTAATCGAGGAAACCATCCGCGAGAAGCTGCCGCCGGGCTTCCAGCGCGCCGAATACCTGCGCGACCACGGCATGGTCGACATTGTCGTGCACCGCCACCAGCTGCGCGATACGCTGATCCGCATCGTCTCGATGCTGATGACGCCGGGGCCGGTCGCGGAGGTCGTGCCGCTGCCGCAGCCCGGCCTCGCCATTCCCTCCAAGGAAGCGCCAGGAGCGACGAAAAGCTGAGCGCCGATCCGATCCTCGATCGCCTCACCAGGCTGCATCCGAAGGCGATCGACCTCTCGCTCGACCGCATCCGCCGCCTGCTCGCGGCCCTCGGCGATCCGCAGGACCGTCTGCCGCCGGTCGTGCATGTCGCTGGCACCAACGGCAAGGGCTCGACGGTCGCTTACGTGCGCGCCATCGCCGAGGCGGCAGGCTACCGCGTCCATGTCTACACCTCGCCGCATCTGGTGCGCTTCAACGAGCGGATCCGCGTCGCGGGGAAGCTGATAGAGGACGGCGCGCTCGTACCGATCCTTGAAGAGGTGGAGGCCGTGAATGGGGGCGAACCAATCACCTTCTTCGAGGTGACGACGGCCGCGGCTTTCCTGGCCTTTTCGCGCAACGCGGCCGACCTCGTGGTGCTGGAAGTGGGGCTTGGTGGCCGCCTCGATGCGACAAACCTGGTCAGGCGGCCCGCGGTCTCCTGCATCACGCCGATCTCGTTCGACCACATGCAGTATCTCGGTGACACGCTGGCGAAGATCGCAGCGGAGAAGGCCGGCATCATGAAGCGAGGCGTGCCGGTGGTGATCGGGCCGCAGCCCGATGAGGTCTGGGCGGTGCTGCGGGAGCACGCGAAGGCCAGCAACGCAAAGCCGTTCGAGATCGATCGCGACTGGCGCATCATCGCACGAAGCGACGGCTTCCGTTACGAAGGCAAATCAGTAATCGATCTGCCTCTGCCCGGCCTGCCGGGCCGCCACCAGGTTGCCAATGCTGGCATCGCGACTGCCGCGACGGAGCATTTGCGCGAAGCTGGTATGGCGATTCCGGATCAGGCGCTGGCGGACGGCCTTGTGCGTGTCGACTGGCCGGCGCGGCTGCAGCGGCTGACGCGCGGGCCCTTGCTGAGGCTGATGCGGCCCGACTCGGAGCTCTATCTGGACGGCGGTCATAACGAAGGCGGCGCTACCGCGCTGGCCGATTGGGCGATGGCGCAGACCGACGGCAAGCCGCTCGACGTGGTCTGCGGCATGCTGTCGAC
>DATAAP010000094.1:0-6167 GCA_036260035.1 Alphaproteobacteria bacterium
CCAACACCGATGAGATCGACTACATCAACGCGCATGGCACCTCGACGCCGCTCGGCGACGAGATCGAGCTGGGCGCGGTGAAGCGGCTCTTTGGTGATCACGCGTACAAGCTGTCGATGTCGTCGACGAAGTCGGCGATCGGACATCTGCTGGGTGCGGCGGGGAGCGTCGAGGCGATCTTCTCGATCCTTTCGCTCCGCGACCAGATTGTGCCGCCGACGCGCAACCTCGACAATCCGTCAGAGGGCTGCGACATCGACCTCGTGCCGCATAAGGCCAAGGAGCGGAAGGTGCGCAAGGCGCTGTCGAACTCGTTCGGCTTCGGCGGCACCAACGCCTCCCTCGTCTTCGCGGCGGCGAGCTGACGCGCGCGCTTCGCTACGTTGCGCTGGCGGCGCTTGGCGCCGCGCTTGTGGTGGGCGCGGCTGCCGGGTTCGCCTGGTACCGCTACACGGCCCCCGGTCCGCTCGCCAATGCAGCGAACGTGGTCGTGCCCCGCGGCGCGGGCGTCGCGCAGATCGCCGAGCTGCTCACAGAGCACGGCGTCCTCAGCTCTCCGCTGTACTTCCGCCTCGGCACGCTAATCGACGGGCACGGCGCGCAGCTCAAGGCAGGCGAGTTCGCCTTCCCGGTCCAGGTCTCGCCGCGCGAGGCCGCCGCGATCATCGCCAGCGGCCGCACGGTCGTGCGGCGGCTGACGCTTCCCGAAGGCATCACGGTGACACAGGCGGTGGCGCTCCTGCGCACGGCCGAGGGGATGGAGGGCGACGTCTCCACCGTGCCGCCGGAAGGCGAGCTGCTGCCTGACACATATTTCTATTCCTGGGGCGATTCGCGCGAGCGAATGCTGGCGCGCCAGCGCCGCGCCATGACGGAGCTGCTGAAGGAGCTGTGGGACAAGCGTGCGCCCGGCCTTCCACTCAAGACGCCGCAGGAGGCGCTGATCCTCGCCTCCATTGTTGAGAAGGAGACGGGCGTTCCTGAGGAGCGCCCGCGCATCGCCGCCGTATTCCTCAACCGGCTCAAACGCGGCATGCGGCTGCAGGCGGATCCGACGACCATTTACGGCCTGACCGAGGGCAAGGCGCCGCTCGACCGCCCGCTGTCGCGCGCCGATCTTGAGGCACGCAATCCCTGGAATACCTACGCCATTGACGGCCTGCCGCCGACGCCGATCGCGATTCCTGGTCGCGCGGCCCTGATGGCTGTGTTGAATCCGATTGTCAGCGAGGAGCTGTATTTCGTCGCGGACGGCACCGGCCGCCATCTCTTCGCGACCACCCTGGCCGAGCACAACCGGAACGTTGCCCGGCTGCGCCAGGTCGAGCGTGAGCGCGCGGCACCGCGCTGACGGGCGCCGGCGTGCCCGGCCTCGGGCACCCTGAGCGTCGGTCAGATTTACAACCTAGATTCGTTGCTGTGCCAAGATGCTGCGCCTGTTGCAGGTTTTTGACGGCACGGCGATTGCATTGCTCCGGCCAGCCACCACCAGCGGTGGCGGGGTGGAGCAGACATATGCGCAGCATGATCTTGAAGAGCGCCGCGGCGACTGTGGTTGCGGCGACGTTGGCGGCAGGTTCGGCGGCCGCCGCTCCTGTGGAGATTCGTTTCGACAATCCGGCGGGGGGCGGCTACAGCCCTGTCAGCAACCCCGGGCCGGTGTTCAGCCAGGGCGGCGTCAGCGTTACTGCAGCATGCGGCACATCGGCCTTTTCGTGCACGCTGACGCAAGATGCAGAGGGGCTAGGCGTCGCCTCAACGACTCGCGTGTCGACGCCCTTCGGAACCTTCTTCCTGCCTGATACGAGCGGCGACATCGACGGCTTCGGCTCAGATGAATTCATCACGTTGACCCTGAACGGCAACTACCGTCTTCTGCGCGTCGATTTCGAGCTGGTCAGCAGCGGCGATGAGAGCGTGTTGCTTGCGGATGGTCTGCCGATCGGCTTCGGCAACATTCTCGGCGGCCTTGGGATCGTGAATGCGGCCGTCTCGTGCGGCGCCGGCGTTGACGACGGCGCGCTGGGACAGGAATGCGAGGTCTCGCTCGCGGCGCTGAATGTGTCCGGAAGTATCTTCCGCATCGGCGACGGTCCGACGGGCGGCACGAGCCTAGACATCACCGACAACTATCGCATCGAGTCGATCGTCATCGAGCAGATCCCTGAGCCGATGTCGCTGGCGCTCTTCGGTTCGGCCCTCATCGGCCTCGGCTTCGCACGCCGTCGCCGCTAGGCGCCACCAGGCAAATCAGCGAAGACCGCACCGCCCGTTTCGCGGCGGTGCGGATTCTTTTCGCCGCTACTGATCGAGCTGGTCCATCCGGCATTGAGTCGGCCGCTTGTCGGGACGCCAGCGCAGCAGTGTTGTCCCATGGCGGAAGCGGCAGTCGGTCACGTGGTCGAACTCGACTTCGACGACGAGCTTCGGCTTCAACGGCTGCCACTGCGCCGAACGTTCCGTACTCCAGCGGCTCGGCGCGCCCGGCGCGCGGCCGGTGAATCCCGGTGGCGCGATCAATCGCTCGAGACGCTTTGTGAGCGCCGGCTTTTCTTCGCGGCTGAACGCCGAGGTGAAGCCAACATGGTTGAGACGGCCTTCACGGTCGTAGAGGCCGAGTAGCAGCGATCCGACCTGCTTGCCGTCCTTGCCATAGCGGAAGCCGCCAACGACGCAGTCGGCGGTCTTCTGGCGCTTGTACTTGACCATCGCATCGCGTTCGCCGGCGCGATAGGGAGCGTCGAGCCGCTTAGCTATGATGCCATCCAATACGTTGCGCCGCGATTTCAGCCAGCGCAGCGCTTCTGCTTTCGCGGTCGTACGCGGCGAGAGGCGGAGCGCCATGCCGAGCTCCTCCGACTTGAAAAACCGCTCTAGCGCCTCGCGGCGCGCCGCCAACGGCCGGTCGAGCAGCGGCGGTCCGTCGGGACCAAGCAGCAGGTCGAAGACCATCAGAACGGCGGGACGCGCATTGGCCAGCATGGCGACACGGCTCGCGGCAGGATGCAGCCGGAGCTGCAGCTCGGAGAACGACATCTTGCCGTTGACCGGCACGACGATCTCTCCGTCGAGCACGAAGCGCCGCGCGCCGGTCTGTTCCACCGCTGCGACTAGGTCGGGGAAGTAGCGGTTCAGCAGCGTACCCGACTTGGAGCGCAGCTCGATGCGCTTGCCATTGCGATGGACGAGGCAGCGGAAGCCGTCCCATTTCGGCTCGTATTGCCAGCCTGGGCCATCGGGCAGGGCGTCGACCGTCTGCGCTTCCATGGGCGGCAGTTTGGGAGAAACCGAGGTCATGCCGCACCAAACGGCGGTTGTCAGCCGACCGTTCCGACTCTCAAAGGTTGCTGCGTCGCCCGAAAGAATGGGTAGCCGTGTCAGCCGGCTGCCGCTCGCTTGCGCGGCAGGCGCGCGAGAATGGGATCGATCAGCGCGGGCGGCAGGGCGGCGAGCAGGCGGACGACGAAATACAGCCGCCGCGGGAAGACGATCCGCGCCCGGTTGCGGACGAGCCCGTCCTTGATGATCTGGGCGGCACGTTCCGCCGACATCAGGAAGGGCATGCGGAACTGGTTCACTGCCGTCATCCGCGTGGTGACGAAGCCGGGACAGATGACCGACACCTCGACGCCGGATGCGGCGAGCTCCGGGCGCAGCGCCTCGCCCCAGATGCGGATCATGGCTTTCGATGCGCAGTAGGTCGGCGAGCCAGGAAAGCCGCGGAACGCAGCGAGGGAGGACATCAGCGCGATTTGGCCGCGCCTGCGCGCGACCATGCGCGGGATCACCGGCAGCACCGTATTGAGCACGCCGTCAATATTGACGCTCAGCACGCGCCGCGTTTGCGCGGCTGTCTCGCTGCCGCCTTCCGTGCCCGCCGAGACGCCTGCATTTGCGATGACGAGGTCGAGCGGATGGCGCTGGTCGACCGTCTCGATGAAGGCGGCGAGCCCGGCGCCGTGCGTCACGTCGCCGGCGCAGATCGAGACCTCGGCGCCGCGCTTGCGGCACGCCTCTGCGACCGCGCTAAGGCGCGGCTCGTCGCGGCCGAGCAGGGCGAGGAACACGCCGGGCGCAGCGTAGGCGAGCGCTAGCGCCTCACCGATTCCGCTTGAGGCGCCTGTGATGAGGATCGCACGAGGTTGCTGCAAGGAAGGCTCGTAAATCGTTGTTCCGGCTGGGCCAAGTGAATATAGTCGCCGCGGATTCCGGGGGCCAGTTTCGGAGTCGAATATTGGGGGAGCGGTGGCGATTTCGAGCATGACCGGGTTCGCGCGCGCGGCCGCGTCCGACGAGCGTTTCGCCTGGACGTGGGAGGCACGCAGCGTTAACGGCCGCAGCCTCGACGTCCGCTGCCGAATCGCTCCGGGCTTCGACCAGCTCGAAAGCCCGGCTCGCGCCGCGGCTGCCAAGCGCTTCAATCGCGGCAACATCAACCTGAGCTTGGGCATCGAACGCAAGGCGGGTACGGCCCGCGTCATCGTCAACCGCGAGGTCTTGGACCAGGTGCTGGCGCTCGTGAAGGATCTCGAAGGCAAGGTCAACGCGGCCCCCGCGCGGCTCGATGGTCTGCTGGCGGTCCGCGGTGTCGTTGAGACTGTCGAGGAGACCGACCAGGACGAGGAGGTCCGCACCGCGCGCGATGCGGCCATCCTGAAGACCCTGGATGCGGCCCTGTCGCAGTTGCAGTCGGTGCGCGAGGCGGAAGGGCTTGCGCTTGCTGCGACGCTGTCGGCGCATATCGACGAAATCGAGCTGTTGATACGAGAGGCGGCAGCCAATGCCGCAGCACAGCCCGCCGCCATGAAAGCGCGGCTCGAGGCGCAGCTTGCGGAGCTGCTCGGCGCGCAACCGCCGCTGCCGCCGGACCGCCTGGCCCAGGAGGTGGCTTTGCTGGCAACACGTGGTGACGTGCGGGAGGAGCTCGACCGGCTTACCGCGCATATCGCCGCGGCGCGCACCCTGCTCACCGATAAGGGCGCGATCGGGCGCCGGCTCGAATTCCTCGCGCAGGAGTTCAACCGCGAGGCCAACACGCTGTGCTCGAAATCGGCGGACGTAGCGCTGACCCAGACCGGGCTTGCGCTTAAAGCCGTCATCGATCGCCTGCGCGAGCAGGCCGCCAACGTCGAGTAGCCATGGACCCGGAGATCACGCGCCGCGGCCTGATGCTCGTGCTGTCCTCGCCTTCGGGCGCGGGCAAGACGACGATCTCGCGCGCGCTGCTCAAGCGTGACCGCAACCTCACCATGTCAGTGTCGGTGACGACGCGGACGAAGCGGCCAGGCGAGGTCGAGGGGCAGGATTATTTCTTCATCGACCCGACCGAGTTCAACCTGATGGTCAATCGCGGCGAGCTGCTGGAATACGCGAAGGTCTTCGGCCATTACTACGGCACGCCGAGGGTGCCGGTGGAGAAGGCGCTGGATGCCGGGCGCGACGTGCTGTTCGACATCGACTGGCAGGGCACGCAGCAGCTGAAGGCCTCGGCGCGCGCCGATCTCGTCAGCGTCTTCATCCTGCCGCCCTCGACCGCCGAGCTGGAGAAACGTCTGAAGACACGCGCGCAGGACTCCGCGAAGGTCGTGGCCGAACGGATGTCGAAAGCGGCGGACGAGATGAGCCATTGGGCGGAATACGACTACATCATCGTTAACCGCGACATCCAGGAAAGCGTCGCACGCGTCGACGCCATCCTTGCTGCCGAGCGCCTGCGCCGCGATCGCCAGATCGGCCTCGCCGACTTCGTCAAGGGTTTGCGCGAAGGGCGCTGAAGGCGCGCGCCAGCGCGCAGAACTCTTCAACGGACAGTTCTTCGGCCCACCGCGTCGGATCGATGCCCGCGTTCGAAAGTAGCGCTTCCGGAGGAGCGCCGAGCGCCTTTAGGCTCGAGCGCAGCATCTTGCGGCGCTGGTTGAACGCGGCGGCCACGACCTTTTCCAACGCTGCCGGATCGGCGGGTGCCAGCGGCTCCGTCCGCGGCACGAGCTCGACGACCGTCGATACGACCTGCGGCGGCGGCGTGAAGGCGCTGGGGGCAATGTCGAAAAGCTTACGCACGCGGCAACGCCACTGCGCGACGACGGCGAGCCGGCCATACGCGGGCTCGCGCGGTGCTGCGCCGAGGCGCAGCGCCACCTCTTTCTGGAACATGAGCGTCATGCCCG
>DATAAP010000095.1:0-2671 GCA_036260035.1 Alphaproteobacteria bacterium
GCTGTCGCCCAGGTGCTCCACCAGATAGACGCGGGCCGGCACGCCTTCCGCGCCGAGACGCAGAGCGCCTGGGCGTACGCCCAGGATGGCAGAACGCCGCGGCCCGAGATCGCGGCCAAGCGCGATTTCCGTCTGCGCCACGACGACCGATGATCCGCCGATCTGCGCCGGAAGCAGGTTCATCGGCGGACTGCCGATGAACGCTGCCACATCGACCGAGGCGGGCCGCGCATAAACCTCCTCGGGCGTGCCGATCTGCGCGATCCGCCCCTCCATGAAGATCGCCATGCGGTCGGAAATCGTCATGGCCTCTTCCTGATCGTGCGTGACGTACACGGCAGTCACGTCAAGCGAACGCTGCAGCTTCTTCAGCTCGACGCGGGTCTCCAGCCGCAGCTTCGCATCCAGGTTCGACAGCGGCTCGTCGAGCAGGAAGAGCCGCGGCTTGCGCACGATGGCGCGGGCGAGCGCCACGCGTTGCTGCTGCCCGCCCGAGAGCTGGCCGGGCCGGCGGTCGAGCAGATGGCCGATATGCACCTTCGCGGCGGCCTCCTGCACTGCGCGTTCGATCTCCGGCTTCGGCGTGCCGACCATCCTGAGCGGGAAGGCGATGTTCTCGGCGACCGACATGTGCGGGTACAGCGCGTAGCTCTGGAACACCATCGCGACGTCACGAGCACCGGGCTCCGCGTCGGTGACGTCGACGCCGTCCAGCATGACGCGCCCTTCATTCACCGCTTCGAGGCCGGCAAGGATGCGCAAGGTCGTCGTCTTGCCGGAGCCGGAGGGCCCGAGCAGCGCAAAGAACTCGCCCGGCGCGATCTCGACATCGATCCCATGCAACGCGGTGAAAGTGCCGTGCCGCTTCACCACGCCGGTCATGCTGACCCTCCCTGCCCTGCTCACCGCCGTCCGCCCCCCTTAACCGCGCCGACCGTCAGACCCTTGACGATATGCCGTTGCGCGACGATGCCGAGCAGGATCACCGGCGCCATCGCCACCATGGCCGCCGCCGCCAGCTTCGCCCACAAGGTCTGCTCGACCGAGATGAAGTTGAACATCGCGACGGTCACCGTGCGCACCCGGTTGCCGCCGAGCACCACCGCGAAGAGGAACTCGTTCCATGCATTGAGGAAGACGAAGATCATGGTGACGGCGATGCCGCCGCGCACCTGCGGCAGGATCACGTATAAGAGCGTGCGGACGCGGCCGGCGCGATCCAGCAGAGCCGCCTCCTCCATCTCGCGCGGAATGTCCTCGAGGTACGAGACCATCAGCCAGATCGCGAAGGGTAGTGAAAACGTCAGATAGATCACGATCATGCCCTGATAGGTATCGAGCCAGCCGATGCGCTGGAGGGCGATGAAATAGGGAATGATGAGGCCGACCGGCGGCAGCATCTGCGTCGCAAGAACGTAGAACCCGGACATCCGCTTGCCCGGCAGATCGAGCCGCGCCAGCGCATAGGCTGCCGGGATGGCGAGGAGCATCGTCAGGACCGTTGTGATCGACGACACGACCAGGCTGGACCACAGGTTCGGCAAGATGCTCACCGCGCCGAACAGCACGTCGTAGTAGTTGGCCCCCGTGGGTGCGAAGATCACCTTCGGCGGATAGGCCAGCACATCGCGCTCGGATTTCAGCGAAGTGAGCAAGCCCCACAGAATCGGGAATGCCCATACCGCCAGCAGCAGCGCCGTGACGACAAGGAGCGCGATCAGGCGCGCCGGTCCCTTCTTCATCGCGCCCTCCGCAGCCGGAACATCAGGAACGAGACCGCGAGCGTGATTACGAGCAGCACCACGGCGAGTGCCGAGCCATAGCCGATGTTCAGCTCGGTGAAGGATGTCCGATAGGCATAGAGGTTGAGAATCTCGGTCGCGGTCCCTGGGCCGCCGCCAGTCGCTGCGAAGATCGCGGCGAAGGCGGAGAGCGCGATCATCATGCGCATGATCACGACGATGACGATAGCTGGGCGGATCATCGGCAGCGTGATGTAGATAAAGCGGCGCCAGGCATTGGCGCGGTCAATGCGGGCCGCCTCGAACACGTCCGGCGGCAGGGCGGCAAGGCTGGCGAGAATCACCAAGAAGGCGAAGGGCGTCCACTGCCAGGTATGGATGGCGATCACCGAAACAAGGGCAAGCTGCGGATCGCCCAGCCAGTTATGGCTTCCCATACCCAGCGCGCGTGACGCCAGGTCGAGCATGCCGAAATCGGGCGCCAGCACCAGCGTGCGCCAGAACAAGCCGACGACGACCGGCGCCAGCACGATCGGCAGGATGGCAGCCACGCGCAGCGCTGCCTGGCCGCGAGGAATCCGAGTCACCAGCAGTGCCAGGCCAAGCCCTACCAGGACCTGCAGCACCACGGTGCTGAGCGTATAGATCACGGTCAGCAGCAGCGAGTTCCAGAACCGCGGATCGCTGAGCATCTTGGCGTAGTTCTCGCCACCAGCGAAGCCGGATAGCCATGGCATCGACAAGTCGATGCGCCACAGGCTGCTCCACACCAGGTAGATCAGCGGAAACGTCGTGGTGACGAGCAGCACGAGGAAGGCTGGCAGAAACAGCGCCAGGGCGAAGCGCCGCTCCCGTGCCGCCATCGTCGCGTGCGCGTCGCGAGTCGTACGCATGTGGCGAAGACTAGATAGGGGCCGATCCGAGATCGG
>DATAAP010000096.1:0-1595 GCA_036260035.1 Alphaproteobacteria bacterium
GCTGTCGATTGTATTGGCGATCTGTGCAGTCAACTTCTCCTGGATCTGCAGCCGCTTCGCATAAGCCTCGACCACGCGCGCGAGCTTCGAGATGCCGACCACACGCCTGTGCGGCAGATAGGCCACATGGGCCTTGCCGATGATCGGCGCCATGTGGTGCTCGCACATCGATTCGAAGCCGATGTCGCGCAGCACGATCATCTCGTCATAGCCATCGGTCTCTTCGAAGGTCCGCCGCAGGAATTCGTCAGGATCGACCGAGTAACCTGCGAACCATTCCTTGTAGACGCGCGCGACGCGTGCCGGCGTCTCAAGCAGCCCCTCGCGGCCCGGGTCATCGCCTGCCCAGCGCAAGAGCACCCGAACGGCCGCTTCGGCTTCCTCGCGCGACGGCTGCGACGCGCTCGCGCGCCGGTCGGATTCGTCCGCGATCTTGAGTCGCTTACCCGCAACATCCATGAGGGAATTTCCGCGCCTGAGACGGCCAAAGTGCCGATGAATGTCAGATGCTTCGGGCCGAAAGATGGTTCCCGGCGCCTCAGCTCCCGCGATACGTAGTGTAGGACCAGGGCGAAACCAAGAGCGGCACGTGATAGTGGCCCTGCGCTTCCGTCATGGCAAACCGGACCGGCACTTGATCGAGAAACGAAGTATCCCCGCTGATCACGCCCGCAGTACGGAAATACGCGCCGACATGGAACAGCAATTCGTAGTGGCCCGCCTTGCCGTCGGCGAGCAACGGCTCGTCGGTGCGTCCGTTGGCGTTCGTCGCAGCGCTCTTCAACAGTGTCCGCGTGCCGCCCAGCGAGAAGAGCTCGACGCGCAGTCCCGCAGCCGGAATGCCGCGCGCGGTGTCGAGCACATGGGTGGTCAGCCGCGCCATCGCGTCATCCCCGCACGAAAAGGAAAAGCGCGATCATCGCAACGGCCGCCGCGCCCCAGATCCACCAGGCGTTCTGCCCCTTGTTGCGCAGGTTGAAGAAATGGCGCACTCCGGCGCCGACCAGCGCCAGTCCGGCGAGCACGGCCCAGTTCCAGCGATCGCCGTACGTGCTCGAGAAATGGTTGCTGATCATGATGAACACGACCGGCAGGGTCATGTAGTTGTTGTGCACGGAGCGCTGCTTGGCGCGCAGGCCAAGCGCCGGATCGGGCACCCGCCCCTCCTTCGTCGCCGCGACCAGCTCGCGCTGCGCGGGGATGATCCGCAGCCACACATTCGCGGCCATCATGGTGCCCATGATCGCGCCGACATGCAGGTATGCAGCGCGGCCGGTCATGAAGTGGGTCAGCAGATAGGCAGCAGCGACGAGCAGGACGCAGCCGATGATCGGCGCCGCGGCCGTGCGCGCCAGCGGTGACATGTAAAGCGCGTCATAGACCAGCCAGGCGACGCCCAGCACCACCGCAGCGATGATGATGACACCAACGCTGCCGAACGCCGCGAGCCGTGGATCGAGGAAATCGAGACCCGAGCCGAGATAGTAGACGATAGCGAGGAGGACCACGCCGCTCATCCAGGTGAACGCGGCCTCCCACTTGAACCAGTGGAGCGTACGCGGCATCTCGTCGGGCGCCACCTTGATCTTCTCGAC
>DATAAP010000097.1:0-8152 GCA_036260035.1 Alphaproteobacteria bacterium
CGTCGACGCGCCGCGCTCCGCCGCGGCACTGGCGCGGCAGGCGCGGGTGTCGCCGCGGCAGCTGGAGCGGCTCTTCCGTAAGTATCTCGGCTGTACGCCGACGCAGTACTACCTCGAAGTCCGCCTCGCGCGCGCGCGGCAGCTGCTGACCCAGACCAGTCAGTCCATCCTCGATGTGGCACTCGCCTGCGGCTTTGTGTCGGCATCCCATTTCAGCAAGACGTTCCGCGCCCATTTCGGCGTCAGTCCGCGCGAAACCCGCCGGCGCTTCGAGCCACCGGCAGCAACCGGCGAGACGGTCCATCGGGGCGGAGCGCGCCATACAGAGGGAAAGGTGCTGTCATGAGCCACACGGGCGGCTGTCTTTGCGGTGCCGTGCGTTATGCGGTCGGCGGCAAACTGCGCGACGTGCTGGAATGCCATTGCTCGATGTGCCGGCGCACGCACGGGCATATCGGCGCCTACACGGCAGTGCCGCGCTCCGATTTGGAGCTGACCGACGCGACCGGACTGCGCTGGTACACATCCTCCACCAAGGCGCGGCGCGGCTTCTGCGGCACGTGCGGCAGCAGCCTGTTCTGGGATCCGGTCGATAAGGACTACATCGCGGTCGCGGCCGGCACGCTCGATCCGCCGACCGGACTTAAGACCGTGCTTCAGATCCACACCGCCGACGCCGGCGACTATTACACCATTCGCGCTGACGTACCGCAGCGCTCGGGCGGCTCGGCCGGCGGCTAATCTGATGCGAGGTAGCGCTCCATCTCGCGGCAATACCACTCGATGAAATTGATCACACCGGCCTCGGTTTCTTGCGAATACGGCCCGGGCACGTAGCCGAGCGAGTTGACGCCCTGCTGGTTGCGCTCGACCAGGATGCGGTCCTGCTCGTTCGTCTTTGCCCAAGTCTCTGTGAGGTGGGACAGTTTGTAATCGCGGCCTTCCTCGGCATCGCGATGGACCAGCCACTTCGCGGTGACGAGTGTCTCCTGCGGGCCGACGGGCAGCATGCGGACCAGGATCGCGTAGTCGCGGAGGGCATGGTTGAACGTGGCAGGGAAGTGCACCCAGCGCAGCGAGCCGATATTCGGCTCGGCGATGCCACCGAGGGGGCGCGAGACCGCCTCCTTTCCGTCCATGGTGATCGACGCCGCGTTGCGGGTCAGCGGCATGCGGGTGATGCGGAAATCGTCGCCGCTGCACCCGTTGCTGGGAAGCCCAGCGGCATTGCAGCGCGCGACGAACTCGGAAATGACCGGGTCGGTCATCGGATCCTGGAAATTGTAGGTCTCCAGGAACGTGCGCATCAGCTCCGGATGGCTGGAGCGGCAATGGTAGCACTCGCGCGAGTTCTCCATGACCAGCTTCCAGTTGCCGCGCTCGACGATGTGCGCCTCGTGCGCGACCTTGGCGTTCGACAGATCATGCGGCACCAGCATCGGCTCCAGCGCCAGCTTGAACGGCGAGAAATCCGGCGGTTCGTCCGCAAGACAGATGTAGATGGTGCCTGCCGCGGTGCGGACGTGAACCGGCAGCAAGCCAATGCCATCAGGCGTGAAGCCCTCGTGCATGCGGCCGGCATGGCGCAGCGCGCCGGTAAGGTCGTACGTCCACTGATGGTAGGGGCACACGAAGGCACCGACGCGACCCTTCTCCGCGGTGCAGATGCGCGAGCCGCGGTGCCGGCAGGTATTGAAATAGGCGCGGATCGTGTCGGTGCGGTCGCGCACGACGATGATCGAAGTCGGACCGATCTGGACCGTGAAGAAGCTTCCCGGCTGCGGGATTTCGCAGGCGACGCCGGCGAACAGCCAGCGGCGATAGAAGATGCCTCGCAGATCGAGTTCGAAGAAGCCCGGATCAGAATAGAATGGCTGCGGCAGCGAGTAGTGCTTGGCGCGCGTGCGCAACAGCTCGCGCATGGAGTCGCCGGCCGTCCGCCAGCGCGCGACAGCCAGCATCGGCGCTTCGCCAGGCATCAGAGCTGCTTCGCGTATTCCTGGTTGACCTTCTTAAGCTGCTTGTCGGTGCCCAGGAAGGCATGCTTGGACATGTCCGGCGAATAGCGGCTCGCGGGCGGTTTCTTGCCTACAGCCTCCGCGAGCGCGCGGATGTGATGTGGACCCGCCCCGCAGCAGACGCCAAGGTAGCGGATGTTCATGTCCAGCGCCTGCTCGCCGAACTCGGCGATCTCGAAGCGGTTGCAGGTCAGCGGATCGAGGGCGACCGGGAAAGGGCGGCTGCCCGGCACGCCGG
This sequence comes from Alphaproteobacteria bacterium, assembly GCA_036260035.1. Classification (GTDB taxonomy): domain Bacteria; phylum Pseudomonadota; class Alphaproteobacteria; order CACIAM-22H2; family CACIAM-22H2; genus DATAAP01. Next base: position 2,257 of record DATAAP010000097.1, read on the forward strand.
TCCAGCCCGCATCGGTGAGGGACTGGAAGGACGGCTCCTTCGCCGTGGTGCGGTACGGGACCGGCAGCGCCGCGACATGGCATTTCACCGCGGCGCGGATCTCCTTCAACATCGGCATCATCGTGCGGGGACCGCGGATGCAGTTGAGGCCGACCACGTCGGCGCCCGCCTGTTCCAGCTTCTTGCAGGAATCAGCGACGGTCCAGTTCTCGCGCGTCACGTGGGCCTGGTGCATGGCCAACGTCATCACGGCGACCTTCTTCGCCTTCTTGATGACCTCAAGCGCGATCAGCGCCTCCTGGGCGTAGGAGAACGTCTCGCCGACGATGAAGTCGACACCGGCATCGACCGCCCACTGCACTTGTTCCTCGAACATCGCGCGGACGGCCTTTTGCGAGGCCGGGTCGGACGGGTCGTAAGCGTTCGTGTTGCAGATGTCGCCGGCGAACAAGGTGCCGGTGTCGGCCGCGACCTGCCTGGCGATCTGCAGCGCTGCCTTGTTGATCGGCTCGAGGTCCTTCTCGCGGCCGATGATGCGCAGCTTCTCGCGATGGGCGTAGTAGGTGCAGGCCTCGACGATGTCGGAGCCCGCGTGGACGAAGTCGCGGTGGAGCTGGATCAGCGCCTCGGGATGCTCGAGCACCACTTCCGGCACGAAGGCGCCCGCCTGAAGATAGCCGCGTCGCTCGAGCTCGAAGACATAACCTTCAGCGCAAATGACGGGGCCGGCGGCGAGGCGGTGGAGCAGCGAGTCGGACATAGTGTTCCTCGAAAGGGAAATCGGTGCCCGCTATCTTCGCTTGCGCCGCGACGCTGGCCCGCGCCGGAACGACGTGAATTGTCCCGCTCGCGACAGCCCCTCAGGCGCGCATCCGCGTGCCTTCCGGGTCGAAGACGGACTTGTCGCACAGCCGCGCCGGCCGCCGCTCGCCTAGGATCTCGACCTCGAATTTTCCGCTGCCGTTGATGGCGGCTGGGATGTAGCCCATTGCAATCGACATTTTTGAGTAGTGCGCGTAGCCGCCCGAGGTGATCCAGCCGACGACCTTGCCCTCGTGCCAGACCGGCTCATCGCCGATCGTGTCCGCATCGGTTGCATCGACGGCGAAGGTGACGAGGCGGCGCGCAGGACCGGCCTGCTTTTCCTTTGCCGCAGCCTCGCGGCCGACGAAGTCGTTCTTGCGAAGGTCGATGAAGCGGTCGAGCCCTGCCTCGTAAGGCCCGTAGATTGGCCTGTATTCGCGGGCCCACGTGCCGAAGCTCTTTTCGAGCCGCAAGGATTGGAGTGCGCGGGCGCCAAAATGGCGGATGCCGAATTCCCGGCCGGCCTCGAGCAAGGCATCGTAGAGAGTGCGCTGGTATTCCGGCTTGACCCAGATCTCATAACCGAGATCGCCAGTGAAGCTGATGCGCCCGACCAGCGCCGGCACGAGCCCGATCTCCATATTGCGGAAGGAGAGGAAGGGGAAGGCCGCCGTCGACAGGTCGTCCTTGACGACCTTCTGTAGCACGTCGCGCGACTTCGGACCCGCGACCGACAGGCCGACGAGCTCGGCACCGAAGGCGCGGAGGGCGACGCCGCGCTCCGGCATGTGCCGCTCCCACCAGCGCATGTGGTAGTTCTCCGCGATGCCGCTGCCGACGAGAAAGAAGCGATCGGCGGCGAGCTTCGCCACCGTAAAGTCGCCGATCAGCTTGCCTTGGTGGTTGAGCATCGGCGTCAGGGCAATGCGGCCTTGCCGGGGCATCCGGTTCGCCAGCACGCGCGAGAGCCACGTCTCCGCGTCCGGACCCGTCACCTCGTACTTGGCATAGGTGGAGATCTCCATCAGCCCGACGCCCTCGCGCACAGCGCGGCATTCCTGCGCGACGATATCGTGGGCATTCGAGCGCTTGAAGGTGACCTCTTCGTTCGCCTGCTCCTTGCTGGGTGCAAACCACAGCGCGTGCTCCAGCCCGTAGGCGGCGCCGAACACGGCGTTCTGCGCCTGCAGCCGGTCGTAGATCGGCGTGGTGCGCAGGGGCCGTGCCGCCGGCAGCTCCTCGTTCGGGAAGCGCACGCGGAATCGGCGCGAGTAGTTCTCGCGCACCTTGGCATTGGTGTAGGCCATGGTCGCCCAGTCGCCGTAGCGCGACACGTCCATGCCCCAGATGTCGGCGCCGGGATCGCCGTGCACCATCCAGTTCGACAGGGCCAGCCCCACGCCGCCGCCCTGGCTGAAGCCCGCCATAACCGCGCAGGCAACCCAGTAGTTCTTGAGGCCGCGCACCGGCCCGACCAGCGGATTGCCGTCCGGCGCAAAAGTGAAGGGGCCGTTGACGATGCGCTTGATGCCGGCGCGGCCGATCGCCGGGAAGTGCTCGAAACCGACTTCGAGACTGGGCGCGATGCGATCGAGGTCGTTGGGCAGCAGTTCGTGGCCGAAGGTCCACGGCGTCTCGCGCTCAGACCATGGAATGCCCTCGCGCTCGTAAGTACCCATGAGCATGCCCTTGCCTTCCTGGCGCATGTAGATCTCACCGTCGAAATCGATCACGTGCAGCATCTCGGTCGGCGAGGCGACGACCTCAGGGATGTCGTCGGAGACGATGTATTGGTGCTCCATGGCGAGCAGCGGCAGCTCGAGACCAACCATGCGGCCGCATTCGCGCGCCCACAGCCCGCCGGCATTGACGACGTGCTCGGCATGGAGGTTGCCCTTGTCGGTGATCACGTCCCAGGTGCCATCCGGCCGCTGCTTGAGGTCGGTGACCCGCGTGAAGCGGTAGACCTCGGCGCCCTGGACACGGGCCGCCTTAGCGTAGGCGTGCGTGACACCGGACGGGTCAACATGGCCCTCCAGAGTGTTGTAGAGCGCGCCGATGAAGTGCTTCTTGTCCATCAGCGGGAATCGGCGGGCGGCCTCGTCGACGGAGATCAGCTCCATGTCGAGCCCGAGATAACGCCCGCGCGAGCGCATCATCTTGAGAAATTCGAACCGCTCGCGCGTGCAGGCTAGCATGATGCCAGCAGTGATGTGCACGCCGCAGGACTGGCCGGAAATCTGCTCGATTTCCTTGTACAGGTTGATCGTATAGGCCTGCAGCTTCGCGACGTTAGGATCGCCATTGATTGTGTGCATGCCGCCGGCCGCGTGCCAGGTGGAGCCGGAGGTGAGCTCGTCGCGCTCCAGAAGCACGACGTCGCGCCAGCCGGCCTTGGTCAGGTGATAGAGGACGCTGCAGCCGACGACACCACCGCCGATCACGGCGACCTGGACATGCGATTTCACGAAACTTGCTCCTTCAAACTCTCTCTAGGCGGGCATTGCAAAGGGGTGTCGGTCGACGATCTGCTCGATTTGCGACCCGTAATGACGCGTTTACGCCAATGGATAGGCTCATCGAAACGCGTGTCCCTACAGGACTTGGTCGAGAAAAGCGCGCGTGCGCGCCTCCTTGGGGCGGGCGAGGAGCTCGGACGGAGGGCCGTGCTCCACGATCACACCGGCATCGGTGAAGTAGACGTGGTCCGCGACTTCGCGCGCGAAGCCCATCTCGTGCGTCACCAGGATGCAGGTCATGCCTTCGGCCGCGAGCTCGCGGATGGTCACTAGCACTTCCTTTTTGGTCTCGGGGTCGAGCGCGGCGGTGACCTCGTCGAAAAGCATTACCAGCGGGTTCATGGCCAGCGAGCGGGCGATCGCCACGCGCTGCTGCTGGCCGCCCGACAGCTCGCCGGGATAAGCGTCGGCCTTGTCTTTGAGGCGGACCTTCTCGAGCAGGCGGCGGGCGCGCGCCTCGACATCGGCGCGGTCCTGCTTCAGCACATGCACCGGCGCCATCATCACGTTCTGCAGCGCCGTGCGGTGCGGGAAGAGATTGTACTGCTGGAATACCATGCCGACCTTCTTACGCAGGGCCAGCTTGTCGAGGCCGGGATCGTTCACCTCGATGCCGTCGACCTCGATCGATCCGCGCGTGACCGGCACCAGTGCATTGATGCAGCGGAGCAGGGTGGACTTGCCCGAGCCGGACGGGCCGATGATGCAGATGGTCTCGCCTTTGGCAACGGACAACGACACGTCGCGCAGCACGACTAGATCGCCGAAGCGCTTCTCAACGCTCTTCACGACAACGACAGGCTGGCCGAGGGTGCGCTTCATGGCTCAGCCCCTTACCGCGAAGCGCTGCTCGAGTGCCACGGTCCAGCGCGCGATCGGGTAGCAATAGAGGAAGAACCAGGTCAGCAGCATCAGGTACATCGGGATGAACAGGTCGGTGCGCGCCTCGGCGACCAGCGCGGCGCGCGTCAGGGTCATGCCGTCCTGGATGCCGACCACGGAGATCAAGGTCGTCGCCATGGTGAGGATGGCGTAGAGGTTCATCCAGAGCGGCAGCATGCGCTTCAGGCATTGCGGCAGGATGATCATCCACAGCGTCTGGCGGCGGCTGAAGGCAAGCGCTTCGGCCGACTCCCATTGCGTCAAGGGGATTGATTGGATGCCGCCGCGTACGACCTCGGCCACATTGGCCATGACCGGCAGCGACAGGCCGATCACCGCCTTGAACCAGGCGGGCAGGGGAATGACGATTCCGAACAGGCGGAGCTCGAATGGCAGCAGGAACATGCAGTAGAACAGCAGTACCAGCCACGGCGCATTGCGGAAGAACTGCGTTGCGTACCAGGACGTGCGCCGCACCGGCCGGAGCAGCGAGATCTGCGCCAGACCCAGCAACGTGCCCGCGACCGTGCCGATCGCCATCGACATGAAGCTGACCAAGATGTTGAACAGGAAGCCCTGGAACATCAGCGGCGCCCATTTGACCATCGTCGCCAGCACGCCCGCGCGCGGGGTCGCGGCGCCTTGCGCCTGCGCCTCGGCGAAACAGACGCTGAGTGCGAGGAGCAGCACCAGGCCAAAGGCGACCTTGGGCGCGAAGACGCGGGCGCAGAAGCCGCCGGAGAGCTCGCTCTGCGGTCTTACTGTCAATGCACTTGCCGGCGGCAGCAGCACCGGCAGGTCGGTGGCGTTCGGCAGTGCCTTCATGCCGTGTATCCCGGAATCCGCATCGCGCGTTCCCAGCGCGCCATCACCCAGACCAGCACGCCCACCAGAAGCACGTACATCACGAGCAGGACGTTCATCATCTCGCGCACGTTCAGCACCTCTGACCAGATCTGCGCGGCCGCGTAGAGCATTTCAGGCACGCCGATCGCATACGCGAGGGTGGTGGTCTTGATCAGGTTGACGAGGTTGTTGTTGAGCGCCGGCAGGCTGATGCGGAACGCGAGCGGCAGCACGATGTGGATATAAGCCTGCAGTCGGCTGTAGCCGAGCGCTTCCGCGGCTTCGATCGTGGCGCGCGGCACCGCCTGGATGCCGGCGCGGAAGATCTCGACGTTGAAGGCGCCGGCGAAGAATGAGAAAGAGATCACAGCCCAGCCGAAATTGCTCATGACCGGGACCATCTGCCCGTGCGCGTCGCGCACCGCCGGTAGCACGCTGCCGACCGCGAAGTAGAAGAAGAAGAGCTGCACCAGCGGGGGCGTGTTGCGGAAGAACTGGATGTAGGCCTGGACGACGCGGCGGGTGACCTTCAGCTTCGAGCCTTGCAACCAGGCGCCAACGATGCCGATGACGATGCTGAGGACGAGGCAGATCGCAGATAGCGTGATCGTCGTCCACAGCCCCTGCAGGAAGCGGCTCTGGTCGAAGCTGTCGTAGAAGATGGAGAAGTTGATGCCGTGGGCATCACTCAGCCATCGGAAATACGATTCGATCGCCTCCATGGTGCGCTATTTCAACATGCGAGCGGAACGGAGGCGGCCCGCGCCGCCTCCGGCCGGTCAGAGGTTCAGCTATTCTTGTGCTTCTGGTTCATTTCCTTCAGATAGGGGTTCTCCTTGATGCCC
>DATAAP010000098.1:0-4620 GCA_036260035.1 Alphaproteobacteria bacterium
CGCGCGCGGGCCACACCGCTCAAAAAATTTGCGGCGAGCCTCAGAATTTTCTTGCGTTGGCGTGCAACTGAATTACATACGCGATCAGACGCAAATCGCACGTGCCGATGGCCCTGTGGAGGCTATGCAACGACGTAACGCGTCCTTTTCGGTCGAGCCGGTCGCCAGTGGGCCGGCGTCCTTAAGGGAGGTGGATATGGTTGCCCGGCATGGAGCGCCTTCTCTCCATCGCATAGATCGGTGAAGGCAACCGTCGCGGCTTCCTTGCTGCGGCGGCCTGATCCTTCTTTTCCGTACGTCGCGGACGGCACGGCCGCTTCGCCCATGGCGAGGCAGCACTCCCTCCGCGCCCGAGGGCGCGCATGCGCCCGCTGATCACATTAGGAATTGCGATGGCCCGTACCCGACTCCGTACTGCTGTTTCGCCGCTGCGACGACGCTTCGCAGCCGTAGAGGCGCCGCGCCTGCGCGTCGACGACATCGTCGCCGCCGAGCGCCCGTCGGAGCCGCTCTACTGCCTGCGGCCCGCGGTCATCACCGCGGCGGCGCAGCGCTTCGTCGCGGCCTTTCCCGGCGACGTGCTCTACGCCGTCAAGTGCAACCCGGAGCCTGCCGTGCTGCGCGCGGCCTGGGCCGGCGGCATCCGCCACTACGACTGCGCCTCGCCTGCCGAGGTGGCGCTGGTGCGTGCGGTGCTGCCCGCGGCGGCCATCCACTACATGCACCCGGTCAAGAGCCGTGCGGCGATCCGCGAGGCTTATGCCCGCCACGGCGTGCGCGACTTCGTGCTCGACAGTTTCGACGAGCTCACGAAGATCCGCGCCGAGACTGACGAGGCGGGCGATCTCGGCCTGATCGTGCGGCTCGCGCTGCCGAAGGGCGGTGCCGCCTACGACCTGTCTGGCAAATTTGGCGCCAGCGTCGAGGACGCCGCGGCTCTGCTGCGCGCGGCGCGGCCGCTCGTCCAGCGCCTCGGCATCGCCTTCCATGTCGGCTCGCAGTGCCTGGAGCCGCTCGCTTACCGGCGCGCGCTCGCGCGTGCGGGCGAGGCGATCCGGCGCGCCGGCGTCGTGGTCGACATCGTCGACGTCGGCGGCGGCTTCCCGGTCAGCTATCCGGACATGACGCCGCCGGCGCTGGGCGCCTACATGGCGGAGATCGAGGCCGGCTTCGCCGACCTTGACCTGCCCGCGACCACGCGCTTGTGGGCGGAGCCCGGCCGCGCGATCGTCGGCGCCGGGGCGTCGGTCGTCGTGCGTGTCGAGCTGCGCCGTGGATCGGCGCTCTACGTCAACGACGGCGTCTACGGCAGCTTGTCGGATGCCGGCACGCCCGGCTTCCGCTTTCCGGTGCGGCTGATCCGCCCCGGCGAAGCGGCGAGCGACGCGGCCCTGGCGCCGTTCGAGCTGTGGGGGCCGACCTGCGACTCGGCGGACCGCATGAAGGGGCCGTTCGAGCTGCCCGATGACATCCGCGAGGGCGACTTCGTGGAGGTCGGCCAGCTCGGCGCCTATGGCGCCTGCCTGCGCACGGCATTCAACGGCTTCGACCGCGCCCGCCTCGTCGAGGTGAGCGACGGCCCGCTGCTGGCGACGCCGGGCGTGGAGCCTGTCCTCAACTGACCGCCGATTTTGGAGCCACTGGAAGCGCGGGACCACTGCGTCGCGCGGCGGAGCCTCGCGTCCTCGCGAGGAAGGAGAAGGAAAGATGAAGCACATCACGTTCCACGGCCGCCTGGTCATGGTCGGCTTCGGCAGCATCGGGCAGGGCGTTTTGCCGCTGATCCTGCGCCACGTCGACATGCCGCGCGAGAAGATCACCATCATCACCGCCGCTGAGGCGGGGCGGGAGATCGCGACCGAGTACGGCATCGACTTTCGGGTCGAACCGCTGACGCGGGAGAACTACCGCGCGGTGATCGAGCCGATGCTCGGCGCCGGCGACTTCCTGCTCAACCTGTCCGTCGACGTCTCGTCGGTGGCGCTGATCGAGCTCGCCCATGAGAAGGGCGCGTTCTATCTCGACACCTGCATCGAGCCCTGGGCGGGCGGCTACACCGACCCGTCGCTGACGCCGTCGCAGCGCTCCAACTACGCATTGCGCGAGTCGGCGCTGGCGCTCGCGCCGAAGTACCGCAGCGGGCCGACAGCCGTGCTGACGCATGGCGCCAACCCGGGCCTCGTCTCGCATTTCGTCAAGGAAGCGATGCTCAACATCGCGCGTGACACCGGCGTCGACGTGGGCCTGCCGCGCACGCGCGAGGCGTGGGCAGCACTGGCGCGGGACATCGGCGTTAAGGTGATCCACATCGCCGAGCGCGACACGCAGACCGCGTCCGCGCCGAAGAAGCCCGGCGAGTTCGTCAACACCTGGTCGATCGATGGCTTCGTCGGCGAGGGCAGCCAGCCGGCCGAGCTCGGCTGGGGCACGCATGAGAAGCACTGGCCCGACGACGCGCGCCGCCACGCCTTCGGCTGCGATAGCGCGATTTTCCTGGAGCGGCCGGGCGCATCCACGCGCGTGCGCAGCTGGACGCCGCTGGAGGGGCCGTTTCACGGCTTCCTGGTGACGCACAACGAGTCGATCTCGATCGCGGACTACTACACGCTCAAGCAGGGCGGCACGGTGCGCTATCGCCCGACCGTGCACTACGCCTACCACCCCTGCGACGACGCGGTGCTGAGCCTGCACGAGATCGCCGGCAAGAACTGGACGCTCCAGGCCAACAAGCGGCTGCTGATGCGCGAGATCGTCGACGGCATCGACGAGCTTGGCGTGCTGCTGATGGGCCACCAGAAGGGTGCCTACTGGTACGGCTCGCGCCTGTCGATCCACGAGGCGCGCAAACTGGTGCCGCACAACAATGCGACCAGCCTGCAGGTCACGGCCGCGGTGCTGGCCGGGCTGATCTGGGCGATCGAGAACCCGCGCGCCGGCATCGTCGAGGCGGATGCAATGGACCATGCCCGCGTGCTGGAGATCGCGCGCCCGTATCTGGGCGAGGTGGTTGGAGTCTACTCGGACTGGACGCCGCTCCAGGAGCGCGGCCGACTCTTTGCGGAGGCGGTCGACCCCGAGTGCCCGTGGCAGTTCAAGAACTTCCGCGTCGCGTGACGCGCCTGTTTGGGGGACAGACCAGAAATGACTAAAAAGATCGCCCGCTTCCTCGCCGAGCAGCAGCCGCAAACGCCCTGCCTTGTCGTCGACCTCGACGTCGTCGCCGGGAACTACAAGAAGCTGCGGACGGCGGTGCCCGACGCGCGGATCTACTACGCCGTCAAGGCGAACCCGGCGCCCGAGATCCTCAGGACTCTCGCGGCGCTGGGCTCGTCCTTCGACACCGCCAGCGTCAACGAGATCGACATGGTTCTCGGGGCCGGCGCGGGGGCGGAGCGCATCTCGTTCGGCAATACGATCAAGAAGCGGAGCGACATCGCCGCCGCATACGCGCGCGGCGTGCGGCTCTACGCCTTCGACTCGGCAGCCGAGCTCGACAAGATCGCCGGCGCCGCGCCGGGCAGCCGCGTATTCTGCCGCATCCTCACCTCGGGAGCAGGGGCGGACTGGCCGCTGTCGCGCAAATTCGGCTGCGATGTCGACATGGCGCGCGAGCTGCTGCTCGAAGCGGCACAGCGCGACGTTGTCCCGCATGGCGTGTCGTTCCATGTCGGCTCGCAGCAGCGCGACCCGGCTGCCTGGGATACGGCCGTCGCCGAGGCGGCGCGCCTGTTCCGCGATCTCGAAGAGCGGGGCGTCCGCCTTACGATGCTCAACATCGGCGGCGGATTCCCGACGCGTTATCGCAAGGGGGTGCCGGCGCTGAACGCGTATGGCGCCGCAATCAAAGAATCGATCGTGCGCCATTTCGGCAACCGCCTGCCCGACGTCATCGTCGAGCCGGGCCGGCAGATGGTCGGCGATGCCGGGGTAATCCAGTCGGAGGTCGTGCTGATCTCGAAGAAGTCGGCGGGCGACGCCAAGCGCTGGGTCTATCTCGACATCGGCAAGTTCGGCGGCCTCGCCGAGACGATGGACGAGGCGATTCAGTACCCGATCGTCACGTTGCGCAAGGGCACGCCAGCGCCGGTCGTGCTTGCTGGGCCGACCTGCGACAGCGCCGACGTGCTGTACGAGAAGGCGGACTATCGCCTGCCGTCCGATCTGGAAATCGGCGACAAGGTCGAGATCCGTGCCGCCGGCGCCTACACCTCGACCTACGCCTCGGTCGCGTTCAACGGCTTCGAGCCGTTGCGCACCTACTGCATCTGAAGGGGTGCGGCACCCGCGATGATCACAATCGAGCTCGAGCGCGACCGTGACGCCGTTGCGGTCGACCGCATCCTCGATGATGCGTTCGGCCCGGACCGGCACCGCAAGACGGCGCAGCGGCTGCGCGACGGCCAGGTGCCGGTGCGCGGGCTCGCGCTGGTCGCGCGCGAAGCCGGAAGCGTGATCGGCACGCTGCGCTTCTGGTCGGTGCGAATCGGCCGGCGCCATCGCATCCTGTTGCTGGGGCCGGTCGCGGTCGCTTCGCATTGCCGCAAGCGCGGTGTCGGCGCATGGCTGATCAACACCGGCCTTGCGCGGGCGAAGGCGCACGGCCATCGCGCCGTGATCCTT
>DATAAP010000099.1:0-3451 GCA_036260035.1 Alphaproteobacteria bacterium
GGTCATTGAATGGATGATCGCGCCGCTGGTGCCGTTCATGAAGACGACGGGGGCGCAGATCCTCGTCCTGGTCTCGACCGTGGCGGTGCTCTCCGCCTTTATGAAGAACATCGGTGCGCTGGCGATCTTCATTCCCATCGCCATGCAGATCGCGCGGCGGACCGAGCTGCCGGCCTCGCGCCTGCTGATGCCCATGTCGTTCGGATCGCTGCTCGGCGGCCTGCTGACGCTGATCGGCACCTCGCCGAATATCATCGTGTCGCGCGTGCGCTCGGAGATCACCGGCACGCCCTTCGAGATGTTCGATTTCTTTCCGGTTGGCGCAGGGATCGCGCTCGCGGGCGTCGCCTTCCTAGTCGTCGGCTGGCGCCTGCTGCCGCGCACTGGACGCAGCCGCAAGCCGCCCGAGGAGCTTTTCAAGGTCGAAGGCTATGTCAGCGAAGCGCGCGTGCCTGCCGGCTCGGCGATCATCGGTAAGACCGTGCAGGATCTCGAAACACTCAGCAACGGCGACATCACGGTCTCAGCGATCATCCGCGAGCAGTTCCGCCGCTACGTGCCGAGCGCACGCTGGACGATCTACGAGGGCGACGTGCTGGTACTCGAGGGCGATCCCCATGCGCTGCAGAAGATCGTCGAACGCGCCGGCCTTGAGCTAGTGGGCGACAAGGAGATAGACCGGGAGACCACGGCCACCGACGAGCTGGTCAGCGTCGAGGCGGTTGTCACTTCAGACTCTCCAATGGTCGGTCGCTCGCTTGCGGAGATTCGGCTGCGGCAGCGCTATCAGGTCAACGTGCTGGCGCTCAGCCGACGTCGCAGCCGCATGCGCACCCGCCTGCGGCGCGTCCGCTTCCAGCCGGGCGATGTCATCGTGCTACAGGGGCAGGAAGACTCGCTTTCCGAAGCGTTCGTCGAGCTCGGCCTGCTGCCTCTCGCGGCCCGCAACGTGCAGCTTGGGGAGCGCCGCCGGGCCTTCGTTCCCGTCGCCATTCTGGCAGTAGCAATGATCGCGATCGCCGTCGATGTCGTGCCGGCGACCATTGGGTTTTTCGGTGCGGCCACCCTGCTTGTGCTGTTCCGGGCCGTCAGCCTGCGCGAGCTTTACGAAACGGTCGAATGGCCGATCATCGTGCTGCTCGGTTGCTTAATTCCGGTGAGCGACGCGATCCGCACCACGGGGGGCACCGAGCTGATCGCTGGCTGGCTGTCTCATATTGGCCAGCTCCTGCCGGCCTACGGCGCGCTGACGATGGTGATGGTCGCGGCGATGCTGGTGACGCCGTTCCTCAACAATGCCGCGACCGTGCTGGTGATGGGCCCGGTCGCGGCGAGCCTCGCGGTCCAGCTCGGTCTCGGCGTCGACGCTTTCCTGATGGCGGTGGCAATCGGCGCAGCCTGCGACTTCCTCACCCCTATCGGCCACCAGTGCAACACCCTCGTGATGGGTCCGGGCGGCTACAGCTTCACCGACTATTGGCGGCTCGGCTTGCCGCTATCCTTTATCGTCGTACTTGTGGGCGTGCCGCTGATCATGCTGTTCTGGCCGATATAGGGCTACTTGCCTGCGCGCAGGTCTTCGAGCCGCTGCTTGACCTCCTCGTATTCGCGCGAATCCGGCGGCAAGCGGCCGAGCAGCCGCGTCCACATCAGCGCCGCCGCGTCCCGATTCCCGGCCTTCGCTTCCGCTAGCCCTACGAACCACAGCGCATCGCCATGGTCCGGGTCGATCGCGAGGATGCGTCGCAGGACGGCGATGAAATCCGGCGGCAGCGCGTCGCCCTGCACGCCTTCGAGCAGCGCGCCGGCATAGTCGCTCAACACCTCGACTCGGTCCGGCGCCAGCGCCGCCGCCTTCGCATAGGCGGCTTTGGCCTTGTCGATCTCGCCGAGCACGAGCCGGGCGCGGCCGAGCCGCCGCCAGCCTTCGACGTCATTCGGTTCCGCCTCCAAGCGCGCCGCAAGGCCCTCGACCATGCCGCGGATCGCCTTCTGCCGGTCTTCCGGCGCCATGCGCTGCATGGCCTCGACGTCGGTCGCCACGGGACCGCGTGGTGCCGCACGCGCAGTGGTAGCGAAGCGCTGTGCCGCTTCCGAAGGCTTGAGGCTCGCAGGATCGATGCGCGATTCGGCGGCGGTCTGGCGGATGCGCTCGCGCAAGGTGGGCAGCCATGGCGCGTTCTCAGGCGATACGGCCACGAGATCGGTCCACACCTGCAACGCTGCCGCACCATTGCCCGCCTGCGCCTCGGCGAGGCCGATGTAGAACATCGAGCGCGCATCGAAGGGCGAGGTGTTGCGCACGCGCTCGAACGCGGCGCGCGCCTCTGGCGTCACGACACCGTTGGCGGCCTGCACCAAGGTCTCGCCGAGCGCCGCGGTCGGTTCGGGCGCGCCGCCGGATAGGCGTCCTACCTGCCGCCAGGCCGTCACCGCCTCGTTGAAACGCTCAAGCGCCGTCAGCGAACGCGCCAACAGCGTCCAGCCTTCGAGGTCCTCGGTGTTTTGCTGGAGCCGCTGTGCCAGTGCCGCTACGCGCTGCGTCAGCTCGGCGCGCGCGTTCGCATTGCTGTCTGCGACCCGCGCTGCAAACGGCACGCCCGGAATCTCCGGCGAGCCGAGCGCGGCATAGAGCGCGACTGCAAGCACGGGCGCCGCAGCTGCGGCCGCGAGCGCCACGGGGCGCAATGCGCTCTTGGCCGGTGCGGCGGCCTCGTCACGCTCGGTGGCGAGCATGCGCCGGGCGATCTCGGCGCGCGCGGCTTCGGCCTCGGCGGCATCGATCAGCCCGCGGCCGCGGTCGCGCTCGAGTTCGCCGAGCTGGTCGCGGTAGATTTCGCGGTCATAGGCCGCGCGTGATGCCGAATCCCGGCGCGCGCGCAGGACCGGCGCGATCAGCGCTGCGGCCGCCAGCGCTGCCAGCAGGAGGATGACGATCCAGGTCACGTCTGTCCGCGCTCTTTTTCGAGCAGCGCCGCGAGCCGCCGTTCCTCATCGGGGGCAAGCGGCCTCGTGCGGGTCGCCGCGCGGCGGCGCCGCACGACGACTATCAGCGCGGCCGCGGCAATCAGCAGCACGATCGCCGGACCGAACCACAGGAGCAGCGTATCGCGGCGCAGCGGCGGCCGCAGCAGGACGTAGTCGCCATAGCGCTGGGTGACATAGGCGTAGACCTGCGCGTCGCTGTCGCCCGCCTTGATGCGCTCGCGCACCAGCCGCCGCAGGTCGGCGGCGAGCGGCGCATTGGAATCATCGATCGACTGGTTCTGGCAGACCTGGCAGCGCAGCTCGCGCGAGATCTCGCGCGCGCGAGCCTCGAGTGCTGGGTCGTCGAGCCGCTCATGCGGCAGCACCGCTAGCGTCGGCGTCGCGCACAACAAGCCGAGGAGCAGGGCCAGCACGCGGATCATTTTTCGAGCTTCGCGATCAGCGGCAGGATCGTCTCCTGCAG
>DATAAP010000100.1:0-6747 GCA_036260035.1 Alphaproteobacteria bacterium
ACATCACGGCGATCGCAAGCAGCGGCCAGCGCGCCAGCAGCACTGTAGTCTCGATCGCCTGCGGCAGGCCGATGAACTTGACGATTGCTGGCAAGGCCGCAATAAGCGACAGCGAGGTCAGGCCAAAGAGAATGCCGCCCAGCGTCAAGCCCACCGCGGTGGCATAGAATGAGAAGAAACCGCGGCGTTCCGGTTCGTCATAGACGACGTTCAGCCCGGTCATCAGCGTCTGCACAGCGGCGGACGAGCTCCATAAGGCGAAAAGCAGCGCGAAGATCGCACCAAAGCCGAGGCCCTGCGGTGGCTGGCTCGTGATCTTCGAAAGCTGATCGGTGATAATCGCCCGCGATTGCTCCGGGATGATCCCAATCACCATCGATATCTGCTCCTGCACATCGTGTGGATCGAGGATCAGGCCATAGATCGATACCGCTGCCGCCAAGGTCGGGAAGATCGCAAGAAGGGAATAGAATGCAACGCCGGCCGCCAGCACGGAGAGATTGTCCTTCGACATCTCGCTCCTGACCCGCATCAGGATGTCCCACCAGCCGCGCGCGGGAATCTGATGTGGCTGGTCTGCCCCCCGGCCGCGTCCACCCTCGGCAGCGCGGCGGTGATCGACTGGACCGGTCGGGCGCTGGTTGCGCCCCTCCGGCGTCAGGCCATGACGCTTGGGCGGCCGTTGACCATCGGCCTCCGCCGGAACCGGCTGCTGGCGCGAACCGAAGGTCGCGGAAATCGCCATCGCCGCTGCCACCGGCAGGAGAAACCCCGTGAAAAATCCGCGTTCCGCCATCCCCGGCCTCCATAGTTCGTGCCGGTACAAACGCGAAACGGTCCGGGTTGATCCAGTTCAGCCCTGCAGGGCCTTCCACATTTCGATGTCGCGCTTGGCGGTCCAGATGCGGGGGTGCGCAATGCCAGCGGCCTCGTCATAGGCGCGACTGACGCAGAATGGCATGCAGTGCTCGAAGATGACCAGCTTGCCGTATTTGGGCTGCATCGCTGCGTAGGTCCGCTCGAAGACACGGCGCAGGTCCTTGCGGCTCTTGACGCCCTTGCGGGCATGGGCGAGCAGCTCGGTGACGAAGGCCTTGGTCCCGCGGATCGCGCGTTCGCACGCGGCCGGGGTCATCAGCGCCTCGCCACGGCCGGGTACGAGCCGCTTTGGGTTCAGCGCGCTGAGCCGGTCGAGCGTCGCTGGCCAGTCCTGAAGATGCGCATCGCCGCAATAGGGCGTAGCACCCTCCTCCACCAAGTCGCCCGAGAACAGCACCTTCTCCTTCGGCAGCCAGGCGATCGTGTCGCCCTTCGTATGACCCGCCCCGAGATGCATGATCCGCACCTCGCGGCTGCCGAGCCAGATGGTCAGCTCGCGGTCGAAGACGATGTTGGGCCAGGTCAGACCGGGCACCGACTCCACGTCCTTGAACAGGCGCGGGAAGCGCTGCACCTCGGACTTGAAGTCCTGCGCGCCGCGCTCCTTGATCAGCTCGTACGTGCCCTTGCTCGCGATGATGTGCTCGGCGCCATAGCCGGAGGCGCCCATCACCCGCACGGCGTGATAGTGCGTCAGCAGCACGTATTTGATCGGCTTGTCCGTCACCGTGCGGATGTGCCGCACGAGATCCTGCGCCATCGACGGCGTCGCGCGCGCATCGACGACCATTGCCGCGTCATCGCCGATGATGACGCCCGAATTGGGATCGCCTTCCGCGGTGAGGCAGTATGCACCATCGGCAAGCTTGGTGAAGGTCTCCTTCTTCTCGGCGAGATCGCCTTGGCTCGCGAATTGCTTCTTCATCGTCACAGTCCCAGATAGGCTTCCCTGACCCGCTCGTTTTGGAGCAGCGCACGCCCCGAATCCTGCAGCACGATACTGCCGGTTTCCAGCACGTAGCCGCGATCGGCAATTGCAAGCGCTGCATGCGCGTTCTGCTCGACCAGAAAGATCGTCGTCCCTGCCCCTTTCAGCGCGCGGATCGTCTCGAAGATCTCGGCAACCAGCAGGGGTGCGAGGCCCATGCTCGGCTCGTCGAGCAGCAGCAGCTTTGGCCGCGCCATCAGGGCGCGTCCTATCGCCAGCATCTGCTGCTGACCGCCGGAGAGCGTGCCGGCCGGCTCGCGCCGCTTCTGTCGCAGCGCCGGGAACATCGCGTAGATGCGGTCGCGATCCTCCTCCATCCCATCATTGCGCGTGTAGGCGCCGAGCATCAGGTTGTCCTCGACCGAAAGCGGTCCGAAGACCTGGCGGCCCTCCGGCACCTGCGCGATGCCGAGCGTCACGCGCCGCGCCGCCTTGGTCCGCGTGATGTCCTCGCCCGCGAAGCGTATCATCCCGCCGGTCGCCGGCTGCACGCCGGAAATCGTGCGCAGCAGGGTCGTCTTGCCGGCGCCATTGGCCCCGACCAGCGCCAGCAGCTCCCCCTCACGCACAGACAGGTCGATCCCCTTGAGCGCCTGGATGCGGCCGTAGTGGCTGGTCAGGCCGGCGATTTCGAGCAGCGTGGTCATCTCGGCAGCGCCGCAGCTGCGCCAAGATAGGCGCGGATGACATCGGGGTTGTTGCGCACATCCGCGGCCGTCCCTTCCGCGAGGCGGCGGCCGTAATCGAGAACAAGAATATGGTCCGAGACGCCCATCACCAGCTTCATATTGTGTTCGACCAGCACGACGGTCGTCCCCATGGCGGCGATCGACTTGATCAGATCGTCGATCTCCTGCGTCTCCTTGGGATTGAGCCCAGCCGCCGGCTCGTCGAGCAGCAGCACCTTCGGCTCCGCGGCGAGCGCGCGGGCGATCTCGAGCCGCTTCAGTGCGCCGTACGGCATCGCATCAGCATCGGAGTCGAGAAAGGCGGCGAGCCCGACGCGCCGCATCAGCTCCGCCGCGCGATCGTAGGCGTCGCGGTTGGCGCGCCGGATTACCGGGAGCTGCAGCATCGACGACAGCAGGGCGCGCGGCGCGTGCAAGTGGCGGCCGACCATGACGTTCTCGATCGCCCGCATGTTGAAGAAGATCTGCAGATTCTGGAACGTGCGGCCGATACCCTTCGCGGCCCGCGCGGCGGTGGGCAGTGCGGTGATCTCTTCGCCGTCGAGCACGATCCGGCCCGCCGTCGGCGTGTACAGCCCGGTGATCAGGTTGAAGAGCGTGGTCTTGCCGGCGCCGTTCGGGCCGATGATCGAATGCACGCGCCCCGGCTCGACGGTGAAGGTCAAGTCGGCGACCGCATGCACGCCTCCGAAGGCCTTAGTCAGCGCGTGCACCTCGAGGAGGCTCATGACGATCCGCGCCGCCGCCAGAATGCGGCCAGGGTCGGCACCAGGCCGCGCGGCATGAAGATCATCACGCCAATCATAATGACGCCGAGCGCCATGTGCTTGTAGTCGTGCGCCGCGGCAAGCACCTGCGGTAGCACCGTCAGGATCGCGGCGCCGACCACCGATCCGAAGGTCGATGCCATGCCCCCGAGCACGACCATGGTGACGAACTCGATCGAGCGCAGGAATCCGGCCTCCACCGGCGTCACGAAGCGGTCCGCATGCGCGAAGAGCGAGCCGGCGATGCTGGCGAACACGGCTGAGACGACGAAGACGAGCACCTTATAGCGCGTCGTATCGACCCCGGTCGTTTCCGCGGCGACTTCGGAACCATGCAATGCGCGCAGCGCGCGCCCGATCGGCGATTCGACGAGGTTCAGCGACAGCCATACCGCAAGCAGCAGCGCCCCCGCCGATACCCAGTACCAGGTGACCGCGCCGGTCAAGCGCCACGGGCCGACCCACAGCGCCGGCACGTTCATCCCGTCGGGACCGCCGGTCATCGGGATTTCGCGGTTGATGACAATCGCAATGATGATGCCGAGCCCGAGCGTAGCCATCGCCAGGTAGTGGCCCTTCAGTCGCAGGATCGGCCGCGCAACGATGAAGGCGAGCAGTGCGACCATCAGCGCGCCTGCGAGCATCGCCAGCAGCCCCGGCCATTTGTAGTGCGAGGTTAGGATTGCCGAAGCATAGGCGCCGAGCGCGAAGAAACCCGCATGCCCCAGGCTGATCTGCCCGGCATAGCCGATCAGCAGGTTCAGCCCAATGCAGACGATGGCATTGAGCGCCGTCTTGGTGGCGACGTCATAGTAGAAGTTGTTCGGGAACAGGAGCGGCAGCACGGCGAGCAGCAGCGCCAGCGCCAGCAGCCCACCACGCCTCGCGGAGAGGAACCAGCTGGCGATGCCGCTGGTCTGGATCGCGGCGGTTTTAGTCCTGGCGAGTTCCACGGTCAGACCCGCTCCGTCCGCTGCGCGCCGAACAGCCCTCTTGGCATGAAGAACAGCACGCCGAGGATGATCACGAACGCCACTGCATCCTTGTAGGCGGAGCTAATATAGCCGGCAGACATCGCCTCAATGACGCCGAGCAGCAGGCCGCCGGCCACGGCGCCGTAGCTGCTGCCGAGACCGCCGAGGATCGCCGCGGCGAATCCCTTCAGCCCGAGCATGATGCCGATGTCGTACCTCGTCAGCGTGATCGGCGCCGTGAGGATGCCGGCCAGCGCACCGAGTGCCGCCGAGAGTCCGAAACTGACCAGCAGGATCGTGCGCGTCTCGATGCCGACGAGCTGCGCGGCGAGCGGATTGTAGGACGTGGCCAGGATCGCCTTGCCCAGCTTCGTGCGCTGGAAGAACCAGCGCAGGGCGGCAACGACGATCGCCAGCACGCCGAGGATCCATAGGCTCTGCGGCTGCAGGGCGGCACCACCGATCATGATCGCGCTCTCGCCCGTGAAGGCGGGCAGCCGGTAGAAGTCCTTACCGAACGTCACCTCGACGATACCGCGGATCAGGATCGAGGCGCCGATGGTGATGATGATCAGGGTGACGACGGTGGCATTGCGCGCCGGCTCGACCGCGAATTTCTCGAGCAGCAGTCCGACGAGCACCACGAGGCAGATTGCCAGTGGCGCCGCGACGATCATCGGCAGGCCGGCGAACATGAGGAACACGGTTCCCATGCCGCCGAGCATGACGAACTCGCCTTGCGCGAAATTGATCACATGGCTCGCGTTGTAGATGATCGCGAAGCCGAGCCCCACCAGCGCATAGATCGCGCCGACGGTGATGCCGGAGAACAGGAACTGCAGGAACCCGCTCAAGCGCGCCCTCGCCTCATCCCGATAGAGATAGGGGCGGGCCGAAACCCGCCCCTGCGACCAGAGGCCAAGGGTACGCCGCTATTCGATCAGCTTCCACGTGTTGTTGCGGACCTCGACCATTTTGAAGGAGGCGAGCGTCAGCCCCATATGGTCCTGCGGAGTCATGTTGTAGATGCCATCGGTGCCGATGAAGTTCTTCGTGTTCTCGATAGCATCGCGCACCTTCGCCTTGTCGGTCGTTCCCGCGCGCTTGATGGCATCGAGCGCGATGTGCAGGCCATCATAGGCGTGTCCGCCGAAGCCGGAGGGCGGCAGGTTGTAGGCCTCCTTGAACGCCTTGATGTAGGCGAGCGACACCTCGCGCTGCGGGTCGCCGGCCGGCAGCTGATCGGCCACAAGCAAGGCCGGCACTGGCACGCGCACGCCTTCGGCACCGCCACCCGCGCCGTCGATGAACGTCTGCGAGGCGACGCCGTGGTTGAAATAGAACGGAATGTTTGTCATGCCGAGCTGCTTCCAGTTGCGCACGGTTATCGAGGTCGGCTGCCCGAAGCCGCAGCCGAAGATCGCCTGCACACCCGGCGTGTTCTTGATCTTGGTGAGCTGCGGACTCATGTCGGAGTCGCTCGCCGCGTACGTCTCGTCGGCGACCACCTTAATGCCGTACTTCCCGGCCATCGCCTGCGCTTCCTTGCGGCAGGACTGGTCGAAGCCGCCCGAACCGCCGATGACCGCGACGTTGATCAGGCCGCGCTTCTTCATGTCCTCGTAGGATTTCTCAACCGCCATGCGGTCGGAATGCGGCATCTTGAAGACCCACTTCTTGACAGGCTCGACGATCACATTGGCGCCGGCGAGGGAGATGAATGGGATCTGCGCCTCTTCGGCGAGCGGGACCACCGCCATCGTCTCGCCGGTCGTGCTGCCGCCGACAATGATGTCGACCTTATCCTCTTCGATCAGGCGCCGCGCGAAGGTCACTGCCTGACGCGCGTCGCCAGCACTGTCATAGACTACCAGCTCCAGCTTTCGGCCGAGTACGCCGCCCGCCTTGTTGATCTGGTCGACATAGAGCCGAAGCGTCTTCGCTTCGGGATCGCCGAGGAACGACGCCGGCCCTGTGATCGACAGGAAGGAGCCGATCTTGATCGGCTGCTGCGCGACAGCCGGCGCTGCGAAGGCGAGCGCGGCACCGGCAGCAAGGACGCCGAGCGCGGTGCGGCGGGACACGAACGTCATGACGAGTCTCCCTCTATTCTTTCTTGGATGGTTTGTTGCCCTTGTAACCACCGGCCGCCAGCCTGTCCAGCGGACCGCCCCGCACAATCATACGGAGCCCCGACTGCCGCTGTCCACGCGCCAGCAGATTAGGGCGCAGTTGCGCCCGGATCGGTATACGACGATACAATCGGCACCGGCAAATTTCGGAGCCCCGGGGTGCGGCCCACGGTTGCAGAGACATGGCGGCTGCCTGACGACCTCGCCGGGCCTTGGCTTCGCTCGGCCCATCTCGGCAGGCGCATCCGGCGCGTCCGCGGGCAGTCGGTCTACCGCCAGGGCGAGATATCGCCCCTCTTCTATTTCGTCGTCAGCGGC
>DATAAP010000101.1:0-3389 GCA_036260035.1 Alphaproteobacteria bacterium
GAGAAGCTGATCTCGCCCTTGCTCACCCGCAGCGGCGGCGCCCCCGGACGATCGGCGATCGCGCGCGGCTCGTCGAGGATGGCGAAGTAGCGCGTCAGGGCGGCGAGGGCCTCCTGCACGACGGCGTTGAGATTGCCCAGCGCACGGATCGGCTGCGCCGCAAGGATGAGCGCGGCGACGAAGCCGGTGAAATCGCCGACCGTGCTGCGGCCGTCGATGATTCGCCAGCCGATCAGGACGAGCACGCCGGCGACGGCGACACCGCCGCCGATCTCGAGCAGCGGATCAAGCCGGCCGCGCGCGTTCACGGCCTTCATCTTGAGACGGCGCACCTCGTTGAACGCTTGCGCGGCACGGGCCTTGAGATAGCCCTCAAGGTTGTAAGTCTTGGCGACGCGCGCACCGGCGAGACTCTCCGTCACGAGGCTCGCCATGGCGCCGACCTGTTCCTGCGTCGACTTAGCCACGCGTCTGAGCTTCATGCCCACGCGGCCGATCGGATGCGCCGCGAACGGCACCGTGATCGCGGCAATGATCGTGAGGACCGGGTCGATCCATAGCATGGCGGCGACCAGCGCCACGATGGTCGCGATTTCGCGCAGGAAGACCGTCGACAGGCGCGTCAGGGCTTCCTTGATGAAGGCGAAATCGGTGGTGAACCGCTGCGTCAGGGCGGCGGGGCTCTCGCGGCCAAGCTGGGCGAGATCGGCATCGATCAGATTCGCGTAGAGGGCCGTCTGCATGTCGGCCTCGATGCGCGTAACGACCTTATTGGTGAGCACCGTCAGGGCATAGAGTGCAAAACCCTTGGCCGCCGTCACGGCGACCACGAAGATCGGCGCCAGCATGATGGCGCGCTCATCCTTGGCCGTGAATGCCTCGAAGGCGAGCTTGATCAGGACCGGGTAGAGGCCGGTCGTGCCCGCCACGAAAGCGATCACGGCCAGCATCAGCACCAGCGTCGCGGCGTGCGGGCGCATCCAGTCCCGCCACAGGCGCCGGACGAGGGGTCCCGTGTCTCCCCGCGAGACTGCCTTTTGCGCGGCCATAGCTCCGGACGATTCTCCTCACCCGATCAGCGCAGTAGCCGCGCTAGCACGCGCGTGGTTCCGCCGCAACGCGGCGGGACTTATGCGGCCGGCAGGGGCCATCGCGGCATCCTAACCCTTCCCAACGCCTGCGCTTGCGGGCAAAAGGGCCCGCCTTGCCGCCGTTCCGCGGCATCCCCAACCATGCGGAGGATGCATGAGAATCGCGCTAGTCGGCTCCCGCTGGTTCGGGGCGCAGATGCTGCGTCTCCTCGCCGAGCGCGGCGACGAGATCGTGGTGATCGCGACCAACGGTCAGGACCAGCTTGCATCCGCCGCCGAGAGCGCCGGCGTGCACCTGGAGATCAACGACAATCCGCGCCGGCTCACGGGCGGGCACATCCCGGGCGAGGTGGACGTCATCATCGCCGCCCATTGCCATGCCTTCATCACCGCCGACGCACGCGCCAAGGCGCGGCGGGCGTCGATCGGCTATCATCCCTCCCTGCTGCCGCGGCATCGCGGCATCGCGGCCGTCGAATGGACTATCAAATGCCGCGATCCGATCGCCGGCGGCAGTGTCTACCACCTGAGCGACAGCCTCGACGCGGGCATGCTGGCGGCGCAGGATTGGTGCTTCGTCTATCCCGATGACGACGCCAACAGCCTGTGGCGCCGCGCCCTCGCGCCCATGGGATTGCGCCTTCTCATGGAGGTGGTGGCGCATATTGACGAGCATGGCTACGCCAAAGCCTGGGAGCAGGATGCGAAGGCGGTGACATACGCGCCGGCCTTGCGAGAAGAGACTGTCGTGCGACCGCCCAAGGTCGGTCAAGCGAGATGATGCGCGCGCTTCAGCTCTTCGGCGACCGGGACCTGCGGATCACGAGCATCGAGCCGCCGTCCTCGCCCGCGTCCGGCGAAGTGCAGATCCGTGTGCGTGCTGTCGGCCTCAACCATATCGACGTGTGGGGCTTCCGCGGCATGGCCTTCGCCAAACGCAAGCTGCCGCTTGTCGTCGGTGCGGAGGCTTCGGGAGAAGTCGTCGCGGTCGGCGACGACGTCACGGGTCTCGCATCCGGGCAGAAGGTCGTGATGTACGGCGCCCAGACCTGCGGCGCGTGCCGGCCTTGCCGGGAAGGGCGCGACAATCTCTGCGAGAACGTCGGCGGCATCATGGGCTTTCACCTCGACGGTTTCTCGCGCGAATTCGTCACCATGCCGGCGCGCCTCGTCATTCCGGTACCCGACAAAGTCTCCTTCGAGGACGCCGCCTGCGCGCCGATCGCCTTCGGGACGGTGCAGCACATGCTGTTCGACAACGCCAAGCTTGAGCCGGGCGAGACGATCCTCGTGCACGCCGGCGGCTCGGGCATCGGCACCGCCGCCATCAAGATGGCAAAGGCGATCGGCTGCCCGGTGATCACCACCGTCGGGGATGACGAAAAGGGCGCAAAGGCGAAGGCGCTCGGCGCCGACCACGTCATCAATTACCGGACCGAGCGCTTCGAAGGCGAGGTCCGGCGGCTGACCAAGCGCAAAGGCGTCGACGTGGTCTTCGAGCATGTCGGGGCGGAGACCTGGAACGGCAGCCTTCTGTCGCTGAAGCGCGGCGGCCGGCTCGTGACCTGCGGCTCCACCTCGGGCGTGTCGGCGGCCATGAACCTGATGCAGCTTTTTCAGCAGCAGTACCGCATCTTCGGCTCCTTCGGCTGCTCGATGCGCAACATCCGCGAATCCCTCGACAAGATGGCGAGCGGCCTCACCCCGGTGCTCGACACAGTGTTGCCCCTCGCGGAGTTCGAACGGGGGCTCGAACGGCTGGAGAGCCGGAAGGTGTTCGGCAAGATCATCGTAACCTTGTGAGGAGCCGCACGCGCGCTCTTGACGAGCGCGGCGCGGCACGGAAACAGGCTCGCTGTCAGCATGCGGCTGCCGCGAGGCGGATGTGTTCAAGCAAAGGCCAAGGGTGACGCGGTTCGGCTCGCGTCTGGCGGAGCCGCTGATGATCGGCGCGGTCCGCGCCGTGTTCGCCCTGGCGCGCGCCCTCGGCTCGGACCGATCGAGCAACCTCGGGGGCGCCATCGCGCGCGCGTTCGGTCCGCTTCTGCCGCAGCATCGCACCGCTCTCGACAACTTGCGCGCTGCGTTCCCTCACAAACCTGACGCCGACATCAAGGTCATCGCGCGGGGCGCGTGGGACAATCTCGGCCGCGTTGGCGCCGAATATGCTCACCTCGCCACGCTGTTCGACTTCGACGACCGGAACCCGAATGCGGGCCGGTGCGAAGTCCATGGCATCGAGCACTTCCTCGCCCTGCGCGACGACGGCAAGCCCGGCATCATCTTCGCGGCGCACCT
>DATAAP010000102.1:0-3370 GCA_036260035.1 Alphaproteobacteria bacterium
TGCTGGATCAGGGTTGCCCCCATTGTCCAATATTCCCCACTGCTGCCTCCCGTAGGAGTCTGGGCCGTGTCTCAGTCCCAGTGTGGCTGATCATCCTCTCAGACCAGCTACCGATCGTCGCCTTGGTGAGCCGTTACCTCACCAACTAGCTAATCGGACGCGGGCCCCTCTCGAAGCGAGTTTCCCCTTTGGCCCTCAGGCCACATCCGGTATTAGCCGCAGTTTCCCGCGGTTATTCCGAACTTCGAGACAGGTCCCCACGCGTTACTCACCCGTCCGCCACTGACAGGGTTGCCCCTGCCCGTTCGACTTGCATGTGTTAGGCATGCCGCCAGCGTTCGTTCTGAGCCAGGATCAAACTCTCAGGTTAACTGCCAAGACTTGCGCCCCGGCAATCAACTGAAGCTCGCTCTCTCACTCATTACCCGGCCCCAGATCAAACCAAGATTCGATCCAGAGCCGTTCAAAACCCGCCCCAGGCCAAAACCCAGAACAGGTCAACGCGTCATCAAAGAGACACGCATAAGCAAGACAGCGCTTCTCCACGCCGCCGCCCGCGCATCCCTTCCTCTTCTTATCCACTTGTCAAAGAACAAACCGCCCGGCCGGCTGATGCCGGTCCGTGCGGCGAAGGGCGGAACTTTTACGCTTCCATTAACGGCAAGTCAAGCGCCGATGACAAGATCACCATGACCGCTTCGAACCCGCCGAAGTCACAGATATAGATCGTAAAACGGGGTTGACAAGTCCCCGGGCAAGAAACGACTTTGCGTTAAGGCGCTGCTGCCATGCAGCGCGGTCATGTCGAATCCTGGGGGGCAGGTGGAAGGCGATCGAAACCGCGGCACCAACCGCACCCAAATGCTTTCCGCCGCATTGCCGGCCCTCCTGAGAGCCGGCGGTTTCATCGCCTGCATCGCCATTCCGCTTTATTTCGCCGTCCAAGGCGTCACCCCAACCTCCCTGATCGCCACGATCGAGGACGCGGATCCGGACCGCATCTCCGATACCGCGGCCGAAACCTTGGCCGAGATCGCGCCCGCCAGCCGGCCGGCCTCCGATGTCTGGAACGGCATCGACCTTGGCGATTTCCGGCTCAGCGATACGGGTCCGGAGCCGAGCGAGGTCGCCGAAGAGGAAGAGCCGGCGTCGGCCGAACAGCGCGTCGTCATGGTGCGGCGCGGCGACACGCTGCTCGACCTGCTGCTCAGCGCCGGCATTGCCCGCGCCGAGGCGCACGAAGCGGTCAGCGCCCTGCGCTCCGTCTTCAATCCGCGCGACCTCAAGCCAGGCCTCGAGATCACCCTGACGCTCGGCGCGCCGACCCTCGGCGAACAACCCTCGCTGCTGGGCGCAAGCTTCCCGGCCACCGCCGAGCGCGATATCGCGTTGAGCCGCGATGCGGAGGGCCGCTTCACTGCGCTCCGCCGCGACAAGGACCTGCAGCGCGAGCTGATCCGCACGCGCGGCACGGTGCGTTCCAGCCTGTTCGAAGCGGCGAGCAGCGTCGGCCTGCCGGGCGCGATCATGGTCGAGCTGATCCGCGCCCTGAGCTACGACATCGACTTCCAGCGCGACGTTCAGCCCGGCGACACATTCGACGTAGTATTCGAGCGTTTCCGCGACGAGGATGGCCGCTTCGCCAAGGACGGCGACATCATCTACGGCGCGCTGACCCTCAGCGGCAGCAAGCGCCAAATCTACCGCTACGTGCACAACGACGGCACGACCGGCTACTACAACGAAAGGGGCGAGAACGTCCGCAAGGCGCTGCTGCGCACGCCGATCGACGGCGCGCGGCTGACCTCAGGCTTCGGTCAGCGCATGCACCCGATCCTTGGCTATAGCGCTGCGCATAAGGGCGCCGACTTCGGCGCGCCGCAAGGCACGCCCGTCCAGGCGGCCGGCGACGGCACCGTGGAGCTGATCGGCTGGCAGGGCGCGTACGGCCAGTACATCCGCATCCGCCACAATGCCGAATACGCCACCGCCTATGCGCATTTGAGCCGCTTCGCCACCGGCCTGCATCAAGGCGACCGCGTTCGGCAGGGCCAGGTGATCGGCTATGTCGGATCGACCGGCCGCTCGACTGGCCCGCACCTGCACTACGAGGTGATCCGGCGCGGCACGCAGATCAATCCGATCGCGGTGCAGCTGCCGACGGTTCGCAAGCTGGAAGGGATGGATCTGATCCAGTTCCGCACCGTGAAGGCGGAGACCGACCTCCAGGTCGCCGGCCTCGTGCCGATCACGCGCGTCGCCAGCACCGGCACTGGCACGGCGACGCGCTGATCGGAGCGTTCAGGCCGAGCGGCGCCGCGGCTGCTTGGCTTCTTCCTCGCCGCCGATGGAAAGCGTCAGGCCCTTTGCGCCGACGCCGACGCGCACCGCATCGCCATCCTTGATGCGGCCTTCGAGGATCGCCGAGGCGAGCGGATTCTGCAGCTCGCGCTGGATCGCCCGCTTCAGCGGCCGCGCGCCGTAGACCGGATCGTACCCGGCCTCGGCCAGCCACGCCTTCGCCGCGTCGTCGAGCTGTAGGGTGATCTTGCGATCCGCCAGCATGCGGCGCAGCCGCTCGAGCTGGATATCGACCACACCCACCATGTCCGCGCGCGACAGCCGCCGGAACAGCAGGATCTCGTCTAGGCGGTTCAGGAATTCCGGCCGGAAGGCCTGCCGTACGACGTCCATAACCTGGTCGCGCGCCGATTCGATGTCGGCGCCATCGGGCAGCCGTGCGATCGCATCGCTGCCCAGATTCGAGGTCAGCACGACCAGCGTGTTGCGGAAGTCGACGGTGCGCCCCTGCCCGTCCGTCAGCCGCCCGTCATCGAGCACCTGCAGCAGGACGTTGAACACGTCCGGATGCGCCTTCTCAATCTCGTCGAACAGGATGACCTGGTAGGGCCGCCGGCGCACGGCTTCAGTCAGGCTGCCGCCTTCCTCGTAGCCGACATAGCCCGGCGGCGCGCCGATGAGGCGTGCGACCGAGTGCTTCTCCATGTACTCGGACATGTCGATGCGCAGCAGCGCCGACTCGTCGTTGAACAGGAACGCGGCGAGCGCCTTGGTCAGCTCGGTCTTGCCGACACCAGTCGGCCCGAGGAACAGGAACGAGCCGAGCGGGCGGTTCGGGTCCTGCAAGCCGGCACGCGAGCGCCGCACCGCTTCGCTGACGGCGCGCACCGCGTCCTCCTGGCCGACCACGCGGCCGCGCAGGACGTCCTCCATCTTGAGAAGCTTCTCGCGCTCGCCTTCCAGCATCTTGTCGACCGGAATGCCGGTCCAGCGCGAGACGACCTGCGCGACGTGATCGGGCGTCACCGCCTCCTCCATCATGCCGGCGGCCTGACCGTCGCCCTGCGCC
>DATAAP010000103.1:0-4680 GCA_036260035.1 Alphaproteobacteria bacterium
GGGCAGGGCGCAGGTCTTCGACCGCATGCGCCGGCTGTTCGAGCAGTACGACGTGCTGATCACGCCGTGCACGGCGGTGCCGCCCTTCGCGGTCGAGCGCAACTATCCGGAGACGATCAACGGCCGCCCGATGGCGACCTATATCGACTGGGTGGCGCCGACCTTCCTGCTGACGCTGGCCGGGGTTCCGGTGGCGGCGGTGCCGGCAGGCCTGACCGCCGACCGGTTGCCTGTCGGCCTCCAGGTTGCCGGCCGCCGCGGCGACGAAGAGACCGTCCTGGCCGTCGCGGCCACGGTCGAGCGGACCAAGTCGCTGACCCTTCCGGAACTGGCGGAGGTGTGAGCTGCCTCATCGGTGGAGAACCATCGCGGGTGTTAAACCCAAGATCGCCGAGGGGATTTTTATGGTTAACTCCCGGTGGAAGTTTTAATTCTAAAACAAAGCGCTGTCTGGTATTTTTGAGGCTTCAGCCCTAGGGGTGCGCCGGCTGCGGCGTAAGGGATCGAAAAGGCCGACATGGCTGACGGGGTGTCCGAATCGCAGATGGCCGCATTGCGCGATCTGGTCGGTTTTGCGCAGCGCAAAACCCAGCAGAGCCGCCGTGTCCTTTTTGAGAACATCAACGACCTGTTCCTGTCAGCCGAGGGGCGGCTGAGCGAACGCGAGCGGACCCTGATGGTCGAGATCCTCGGCCGTCTTATCCACGAGATGGAGATGCAGGTGCGCCGCGCTCTCGCGGCGCGCCTGGCGCAGATGGAGACGGCGCCGCGCGAGCTGCTCCTGCTGCTCGCCAACGACGAGGCCGAGGTCGCGAAGCCGATCCTGCGCAGCAGCCGGCTGCTGAGCGATCCCGACCTGATCGAGATTGTCAAGCACCGCGGTCAGGAGCATCTGCTAGTCATCGCCCTGCGTGCGCCGCTGAGCGCCGAGGTGGCCGAGGCGATCGTCGACCATGGCGACGACCGCGTCATCGAGCAGCTTCTGAAGAATCCGGACGCCGTGCTGTCGCGGCGCGCACTGGAATATCTCGTCGCGGAGTCGCAGCGGGTCGACAGCTTCCAGGAACCACTGCTCAGCCGCCACGACCTGCCGCCCGACCTCGCGCACCGCATGTTCTGGTGGGTGTCGGCGGCGCTGCGCAAGGTGATCCTAACTAGGTTCTCGGTCGACGTCGCCGTGCTCGACGATGCGTTGCGCGATTCCGCGCGCTCGGCCATCGCCGAGGCGGTCAATGCCGGCAAGGACACCCATGTCGGCCGCCTGATTCAGGGTCTCGTCGAGGCGAATGCGCTTGATCATCGCTTCTTGCTCCAGGCGCTCCGCGGAGGCAAGATTCCCGCATTCGTTGCGGGCCTCGCCCATATGGCCAAGCTTGATGCCGCAATCGTCAAGCGCTCCATGTTCGATGCTGGCGGCGAGACGCTCGCGATCATCTGCAAGACGGTCGGCATGGACCGCAATTCCTTCGCTTCGCTATTCTTGCTGTCGCGCCAGGGCGCTGCCCCTGTGACGGCGCCGAAGCAGCTTCAGGACCTGCTGAAGTTCTTCGATGCGCTGACGCCGGAGCAGGCCCGCACGGCCGTGCGCTTCTGGCGGATGGACGGCGAATATCTCAAGGCGATCGCCTCGGTCGACGAGGCGCCGCAGCCGTGAAGCCGGCGAAAGGCGAACTCCTTTCCACGATGCCGGCCCTGCATCGCGGGCCGACGCAACTGGTTTCCGGGATGGGCGGCACCCTGGTGGATACGCACCTGCAGGCGGCGCTCGCGCGCGTCGTGATGCACGAGCTGTCGCCTGTCTTCATCGCCTATCTCGAAGGCAACTTGCTCTACGCGAACAACGCGTATCTGAAACTGTTCGGCCTTGCCGGCGCGTCGAGCGAGGACATTGACGCGCATCTCGCGAGCCTGCGTGAGGACGTAGCCGGGATTCTTGCCGGCCTGCGCGCGGATTCACGCCGGCTCGGGATGCAGCGGGCCTTCCCGACCGCGGCGGGCATGACGCACTACCGGATCCAGTACTTCCCGGTTTTCGACGCCGCCGACCGGCTGGTGGCGCTCGGCGGCGTCTATTACGACATTACGGCGCAGGTCACGACGACCGAGCGGCTGCGCGCGACGCAGGAATCGTTCAACGACGTGCTGCGCTCCGCCTCCGACTGGGTGTGGGAATCGGACGAGGATGGCCGCGTCACCTTCATCTCCGACCGGATCACGGAGGTGCTGGGCAAGCCGCCGGCGCTGATCATCGGCAAGCAGCTCGCCAGCCTCGGCGCCGGCGCGACTGATGCCGTCGACAAGGCGCTCGCCGCGCGCACGCCGTTCCGCAACGTCGTGCTCGACATTGTGGACCGCGAGGCGAAGCAGCGTCGTCACGTGATCAGCGGCGTGCCGTTTTTCCACCTCAAGACCGGGCGCTTCGCCGGGTTCCGCGGCACAGGCACAGATGTCAGCGCGCAATATGCGGCCGAGCAGGCCTCGCTCGAGTCGCGCCGCGAGCTCGAGGCGGCGCTGTCGGAGCTCAACTCGAAGAACCTGCATCTCGACGTGGCGCTCGAGCAGGCGCAGGCGGCGATCCGCGCCAAAAGCGAGTTCCTCGCCAATATGAGTCACGAGCTGCGCACGCCGCTCAATGCCATCATTGGCTTCGCCGACGTGATCGCGGCACAGCGCTTCGGCTCCAATCCGGAGCGCTATAGCGAGTACGCCTCCTACATCCTCAAGGCGGGCAACCACCTCCTCAACGTGCTCAACGACATTCTCGACATCTCGCGGCTGGAGGGCGATCTCGTCTCGATCGATGTCGAAGCGGTGGCGTTGAAGGAGATCCTCGATGAAGCCCTGTCACTGGTTAGGATGCGCGCCGAGCAGCGCCAGATCACGCTCGTCCCAGCGCAATGCCCACACGACTGCACGCTGATGGTCGACCAGACCCGCGCGATCCAGATCGTTGTCAACCTGCTCGGCAATGCGGTGAAGTTCACGCCGACCGGCGGCCGGATCGGCATCGACGTCGAGACTCGGGGCACGATGGTCGATGTGACGGTCTGGGACACCGGCCCCGGCATCCCGCTGGAGAAGCAGGAGGCGATTTTCGCCCCCTTCGTCCAGATCCACGACTCATCCTACTCTCGCCCGCATGAGGGCGTTGGGCTCGGCCTGTCGATCTCGCGCCATCTCGCACGGCTCATGAAGGGTTCACTGCGCGTCCAGAACGGAGCCGAGGGTGGCGCACGCTTCACCGTGTCGCTGCCGCGCGCGACGGCGGCCGTGGAAATTCTGGACTAAAGAAAAGGGGGCGGGCCGAAGCCCGCCCCCTGTGATTGGAGCCGCCGAGACTATCTCTCGCGCAGCGCCCGCTCCGTGGTCTTGAGGAGCGGCTTCATGATGTACTGGAACACGGTCTTGTCGCCGGTGACGATGTCGACCGTGGCCACCATGCCCGGCATGACGGCGAGCTTCTTCTCCTCGGTGCCGAGGTAGTTCTGCTGGGTGCGCACGCGGATCAGGTAGTACGGCTCGCCGCGCTCGTTCGTCAGGCTGTCGGCGCTGATGTGCTCGAGCTCCGCCGGTAGGCCGCCATAGATGGAATAGTCGTAAGCGGTGAGCTTCACCGTGGCCTTCTGGCCGGGGCGGATGAAGGCGATGTCCGCGGGCGACACGCGCGCCTCGACCAGCAGCTGGTCGTTCATCGGCACGATCTCGATCAGATCGGCGCCCGGCTGGATGACGCCGCCGATCGTGTGCACCTTGACGTGCTTCACCACGCCGTGGACGGGCGAACGCACGTCGCGGCGGGTGACCCGGTCCTCCTGCGCACGCAGCGCCTCGTACAACGCCGCCAGCTCGCCCTTCTGGTGCGCGAGCTCGGCCAGAGCCTGGCTACGGTGCGACAGGCGCCGCTCCTCGAGCTTGCGCTCCGCCTCGCTGAGAGCCGCCTGCGCCTGCGGAATGGCGATGCGCGTCGACTTCACCTGGCCGTCGAGATCGGTGAACTTCTGTTCGAGCTTCAGGACTTCGAGCTTCGAGCGGTAGCCCTTCGCGGCCAGCTCCTGCGACATCGACAGCTCCTGCTGCACGAGCGCCAAGTTGCGCGACAGCGACTGGTCGCGGGAACGCAGGTTGTTCACCTCCTGGCGGCGCTGCTCGACCTGCTGCTCCAGCCCCTGCAGGGCGGCCTGCAGCTCGCTTAGCCGCGACCTGAACAGAGCCGACTCGCGCTCCACGATGTCCGGCCGTTCGGCGAGTACGCGCGATGGGAAGGCGATCTCGGCGCCGTCGGTCTCGGCGAGCAGGCGTGCGATCTGGCCTTCAAGGGCGAGCGCCTTGGCGCGGTTCTGCCGCAGCTCCGACTCGAAGCCTGTGGCGTCGACGCGGAGCAGGATCTGGCCCTGCTCGACCGTCTCGCCTTCGCGCACGAGCAGCTCGGTCAGGATGCCGCCTTCGAGGTTCTGGATCATCTGCACCTGCGAGGACGGGATGACCTTGCCCATGCCCACCGCCACCTCGTCGATGCGCGCGACTACTGTCCAGAGACCAAAGGCGACGAGCAGGATGGCGATCACGATCATGAACAGCGTCGTGGCGAGCGGCGGCCGCGCGATGTTGGCGGCCTGCAGTTCGGACATGAACGCCTTGTCGTAGCTCAGGCTCTTCATCTAGCGGCTCCCGAAGCTGCTT
>DATAAP010000104.1:0-2801 GCA_036260035.1 Alphaproteobacteria bacterium
ACATCACGCTCGCCGCCCGCTCGGCAACGTTCCTGCAGGCCTTCGCGAAACTCGGCCTCGTACCGGACTCCGGCAGCACCTGGTTCCTGCCGCGCCTCGTCGGCGATGCGCGGGCACGGGCGCTGGCGATGCTGGCGGAGAAAATCACCGCGGAGCAAGCCGAGGCGTGGGGCTTGATTTGGAAGGTCGTCGATGACGCGAAGCTGATGGACGAGGCGAATGCGCTTGCGTGCCATCTCGCCACGCAGCCGACCAAGGGGCTGGCGCGGATCAAGCAGGCGCTCAATGAGTCGCTGACGAGCAGCCTCGGCGTGCAGCTCGACCTCGAGCGCGACCTGCAGCGCGAGCTCGGCCACACCAACGACTATCGCGAGGGCGTGGCCGCGTTCTTCGAGAAGCGCCCGCCGAAATTCGTGGGGCGCTAGCGGCGATGGCAGAGTCGCACCAGGCGATCGCCGACGCCGTCGCGAAGGGCATGTACGCCAAGGACGCGGCGGCGCAGGCGCTCGGCATCACGCTCCTCGAGGTCCGGCCCGGCTATGCGCGTATGACGATGGCCGTGCGGCCGGACATGCTGAACGGCCATGGCACGTGCCATGGCGGCTTCATCTTCACTCTGGCAGACACCGCCTTCGCCTATGCCTGCAACTCCGGCAACCAGGCGACCGTGGCGCAGCATTGTTCCATCACCTTCCTCGCCTCGCCGCGCGCCGGCGATGTGCTGACCGCGACGGCGCAGGAACGCCAGCGCGGCCGCCGCACCGGCTTCACCGACATCGACATTGCCGATAAAGACGGCAAGCTCGTGGCGGTTTTCCGCGGCCATTCCTATCAACTCAACGGCACCATCGTGCCGAACATCGGAACCATCGAACGATGACTGAAGCCTTCATCTGCGACGCCGTCCGTACCCCGATCGGCCGCTACGCCGGCGTGCTCTCGCCCGTGCGCACCGACGATCTCGGCGCGGTGCCGATCAGGGCCCTCATGCAGCGCAACCAGTCGGTCGACTGGACAAAGGTCGACGACGTGATTTATGGCTGCGCCAACCAGGCCGGCGAGGACAACCGCAATGTCGCGCGCATGGCCTCGCTGCTCGCTGGCCTGCCGACCGAAGTGCCCGGGGCCACGATCAACCGGTTGTGCGGCTCGGGCCTCGACGCCCTCGCCACCGCCGCGCGTGCGATCAAGACCGGCGAGGCGGAGCTGATGATCGCCGGCGGCGTGGAGAGCATGTCGCGGGCGCCCTTCGTGATGGGCAAGGCGGAGACGGCCTTCTCGCGCGATGCGCAGATCTACGACACGACGATCGGCTGGCGCTTCGTCAACCCGGTGATGAAGCAGCTCTACGGCATCGATTCGATGCCGGAGACCGCCGAGAACGTAGCATCCGAGCACAAGATCGCGCGCGCCGACCAGGACGCCTTCGCGCTGCGCAGCCAGCAGCGTGCACTGGCGGCGCAGAAGAGCGGCAGGCTCGCAGAGGAGATCGTGCCCGTGACCGTGCCGAAGGGCCGTGGCGAGACGATTGAAGTGAAGCAGGACGAGCACCCGCGCGAGACGTCGATGGAGGCGCTCGCGAAGCTCAAGGCGCCGTTCCGGGCGGGCGGATCGGTTACGGCCGGCAACGCCTCCGGCGTCAATGACGGCGCCTGCGCCCTCCTCCTCGCCTCGGAGCGCGCCGCCAGGGCGCACGGCCTGACGCCTCGCGCGCGTGTCGTCGCCGCGGCGACCGCAGGCGTGGCACCGCGCGTGATGGGCATGGGGCCCGCCCCTGCTACGCGCAAGCTGATGGAGAAGGCCGGGCTCAAGCTGTCGCAGATGGATGTGATCGAGCTCAACGAGGCCTTCGCGGCGCAGGCGCTCGCCGTGCTGCGCGACCTCGGTATCCCCGACGACGCGTCGCATGTGAATCCGAACGGCGGTGCTATCGCGCTCGGCCATCCGCTCGGCATGAGCGGCGCCCGGTTGGCGACGACCGCGACCTACGAACTGCAAAAGACCGGCAAACGCTACGCGCTGTGCACCATGTGCATCGGCGTCGGCCAGGGCATCGCGCTGGTGCTGGAGCGGGTGTAGGCCGCTCTACATCAGCAGGTTCGGCAGGACTAGGACGAGATCCGGCCAGACAATCATGACGGCGATGAGCGCGATGACCCCGAGGAAGAGGGGAATCGCCTCGCGCGTGTAGTCGTCCATCCGGCAGCGCAGCAGGCCGCACACCGCGTACATCGCGGTGCCCACTGGCGGCGTCATGCAGCCGAACGTCACTGTCGTCATCATGACCAGCCCGAAATGCACAGGGTCGATGCCGAGCCGCGTGACCACCGGCACCAGAATTGGCGTCAGCAGCAGGGTGATCACGGTCGCCTCGAGGAACATCCCCATCACGAACAGCAGCAGCACCATGAAGCCCATCAGCACCTCGCGGTTCGAGGTCAGCGACAGGATGAATCGCGCCGCGCCCTGCGGCACCTGGTCCAGCGCAATCACGTAGCCGATCATCGACGAGAACATGATGATCAACATGATCACGCCAATGTCGGACACGCTTTGGTGCAGCGCCTTCCGGAACGCCTCGAGCGTCAGCTCGCGATAGGCGAAGATGCCGATGAAGATCGCGTAAGCGACGGCGAAAGCGCCGGCCTCGGAAGGCGTGAAGATCCCGTAGCGGATACCGACGATCAGCAGGATCGGGAACAGAAGCGCGTATTTGGAAGCATTGAGCTGCCGCAGCACCTCGCGGCCCGTGGGCCTCTGCTCCGCGGCGGCCACATAGCCGCGGCGCTTGGCGATCGAGA
>DATAAP010000105.1:0-4662 GCA_036260035.1 Alphaproteobacteria bacterium
AGCGCCAGCGCCGCGCCATAGGC
Organism: Alphaproteobacteria bacterium; assembly: GCA_036260035.1. Taxonomy (GTDB): domain Bacteria; phylum Pseudomonadota; class Alphaproteobacteria; order CACIAM-22H2; family CACIAM-22H2; genus DATAAP01. Next base: position 24 of record DATAAP010000105.1, read on the forward strand.
GCCGAGGCCGAAATAGGCGGCGTGGCCGAACGACGCCATGCCGCCCGGGCCCATCATGAAATGCAGGCTGGCTGCGAAGAGCACGAAGATCGCGATCTCCGTCAGCACGATGAGCCCATAGTCGCCCGCGGCGAGCGGCGCCAATGCGAGCGCGACCAGCAGTGCCAGGCCGACGAGCTTCAGCTCGCGCGGTGCCGGTCGCACGACTGGTTCGACGGCGCCTGCCGCGGCGCGCGCGTGCGCGGTCGGTTTACCCAGCAGGCCATAGGGCCGCAGCACCAGCACCGCGGCCATCACGATAAAGCTCGGGATCAGCGTCATCTTCGACAGCGCTATCTCTATGCCGAGCACGGTGATCGTGGGTGCTATCAGCATGAACGCCTGCAGCTCCGCGATCAGCAGTGCCGCGAGATAAGCGCCTGGCACGCTGCCCATGCCGCCGACCACCACGACGACGAAGGCATCCGCGATGATGGTCAGGTCCATATTGAGCGTCACCGGCTCGCGCGGCAGCTGCAGCGCGCCGCCGAGGCCGGCGAGCACAGAGCCAAGGAAGAACACGGAGGTGAACAGCATCTTCTGATCGACGCCGAGCGCGCCGACCATCTCGCGGTCCTGCGTCGCTGCGCGCACCAGCGTGCCCCAGCGCGTACGGTGGAACAGCAGCCAGAGCAGTCCGAGCACGGCAGGGCCGATCGCGATCAGCAGCAGCTCGTACTGCGGGAAGCGCTGGTCGAGGATGTAGATGGCGCCGCGCAGGCCCGGCGCACGCGGCCCCAGCAGGTCCTGCGGTCCCCAGATCCACAACGTGACATCCTGCACCACCAGCACGACGCCGAACGTGGCGAGAAGCTGGAACAGCTCCGGCGCCCGGTAGATCCGCCGCAGCAGCAGCATCTCGACGATCACACCGATGACGCCGACTGCAAGCGAGGCGACGATGATGCCGCCCCAGAAACCGAGATGCCCGTAGGGCAGCCGCGTCACGACCGTCCAGGCAAGATACGCGCCCAGCATGTAAAACGAGCCGTGCGCGAAGTTAACGATGCGGCTGACGCCGAAGATGATCGATAGCCCCGACGCGACGAGGAACAGCGAGGACGCGCTGGCAAGCCCAGTCAGGAACTGTACGATGACGAAGTCCACGGAGGCGCCTTCCTTGGATCACCTCTCCCACTTGCGGGGAGAGGAAGGGGCCCGCTGCGCAGCAGCGGAAAGGTGAGGGGCGCGACCGAAGGTCGCGCAGGCGCGCGGGACGCGCGCCGCCCTCACCCTACCCTCTCCCCGCAGCGGGAGAGGGCTTCAGTTCACCCCGGCCTCATCTGCTTCACGACGTTGTCGGGCGGCAGGTACTTGGCACCGTCGGCGTAGCGCCAGTCGACCATCATGCCCTTGCCGCCCTTGACGGCGGTCTTGCCGACGAAGGCGCCGAGCGTCGACTGGTGATCGACAGCGCGGAACTCGTACGGACCGAACACGCCGTCGACCTTGAGGCCGCGGCTCGCCGCGATCAGCTTGTCGGTGTCGGTGGAGTTCGCCTTCGCGATCGCCGCAGCGATCGACTTGAACGTCTCGTAGCCGACGACCGAGCCGAGGCGCGGATAGTCGTTGAACTTCTTCTGGTACGCATCGCGAAACTTCGTGTGCGCCGGCATGTTGACCTGGTCCCACGGGTAGCCGGTGACAATCCAGCCCTCGGGCGTCTCCTCTTTCAGCGGGTCGAGATATTCCGGCTCGCCCGTGAGGAGGCTCACCACAGCGCGCCGCTCGAACAGGCCGCGCGTGTTGCCCTGGCGCACGAAGTTGGTGAGGTCGGGGCCGAAGGTGACGTTGTAGATCGCCTCCGGATTCGCCTGCGCCAGCGCCTGGACCGTCGCACCGGCGTCGATGCGGCCCAGCGCGGGGAACTGCTCGGCGACGAACTGCACGTCCGGCTTCGCCTTCTGCAGCAGCTCCTTAAACCACTTCACCGCCGACTGGCCGTATTCGTAGTTCGGCGCCACCAGGGCCCAGCGCTTCGCTGGCAGCTTTGCGGCTTCCTCCGCCAGCATCGCCGCCTGCATGTAGGTCGACGGCCGCAGGCGGAAGCAGTAGTCGTGCCCCTGCGCCCAGGTGACCGCGTCGCTCAGCGGCTCGGCAGCCATGAAGTACGTCTTGTTCTGCTTGGCGAAGGCGCTGACCGCGAGGCCGACATTCGACAGGAACGTGCCTGCCAGCAGTGCCACCTTCTCGTTGTTGACCAGCTCGCCTGCGATGCGCACGGCGTCTTCCGGCTTGCCAGCATCGTCGCGCGAGATCACTTCGAGCTTGCGGCCGATCACGCCGCCCGCCGCGTTGATCTCCTCGACCGCGAGCTGCCAGCCCTGGCGATACGGGACCGTGAAGGCCGGGATCGCGGTGTAGCTGTTCACCTCGCCGATCTTGATGCTCGCGCCTTGCGCTCGGCCGATCGCGGGCGCGCCCGCGATCGCAACGCTTGCAGCAGCGCCCGCCATGAACTCACGACGTCTAATCTTCATCTCTGCCTCCTACTCCCCTTGCGGCCCTCATGCCTCGACAAGCTCACCATGAGGGCTCCTCGGTTTATATGTGCCTCATCCTGAGCCTGTCTAAGGATAAGGCATACGACTACTTCAATCCGTCTTTCCCTTCGATCTTGTCCTTGGTCAGGCCACCGACGCGCGGCAGCGGCCGCCCGCTGTCGGTAACGACGACGGCGACGAGGATTTCGTTCGCACGCGGAGCATCCGGCACGCGGATCTCCATGCCGTCGAAATGCGAGCGCACGTAAGCCGCATCTTTGTGGCCGAGCGGCACGTCGATCGGGCTGCCGATCCCGCCCATCTTCTTCGCCGACGGCACCAGCGCCGCGCCCTTCTCGACCGCGGCGCGCAACGGCTTGCCGAGCTTGGGATGCAGGATCGCGGCCGCGTGCTCCAGCTCGCCGCCCTCGCCGACGATCGCCGCCTTGCCGTAGCTCTCCGCCTGGCCCGGCTTGATGCCGAGCGCTTCGACGACGCGGCGGCCGAGCACGTCGCCCAGCTCCTCGCCGATATCGATCAGCGGATCGAGATTATCGGCGAACCTGCCCGCGAACGGATTCTCGATCACCGCGATGGCGGCCGCCTTGCGCGTCGGCGGCGCTATGTCCTTGCCCATCTCGCGGCGCGTCTCTTCGACCAAGACGATCAGCTTGCGCAGCTTCGCCTTCATCGCAGTCCATCCTCACCTTTGATCTCGGAAGCCTTCAGCCCGCCGACGCGCTCGTGCACGCGGGCACCCGTGGTCATGACCAAGATCAGAACCATCTCGCTGGCGCGTGGCGCATCCGAGATACCGACCTCCATTGCGTTGAAATGGCTGCGGACATAGGACGCGTTAATGTGCGTCACCGGAATGTCGAGCCGCGCCCCCGGCCCGCCGACCTTCTTCGTCGATGGTACGATCGCCTTGGCATTACCGAGCAGCTCGCGCATTGCATAGCCCCCCGGCACATGCCACAGGGCGCCATGCTCGAGCTCGCCCGCCTCGCCCACGATGGCGCCTTTGCCAAAGCCCTCGATCTTCTTGGGCTCGCCGCCGAGGGCAGCGATCAGGCGCTTGGACATCTCAAGCCCGAACGGCTTAAGCGCCTCCATCAGCGGCAGGATGTCCTGGACGTAGCCGCCCGCATACGGGTTCTTCAGCACCGCGGCAATGGCGCCGATCTTCAGCGGGCTCGCCGCAACCGGCCCGCCCTCGTGCCAGATCTCCTCGATCATTGTCACGAACTTGCGGACCTCGATCAGCGACATTCCGTGCCCCTAGGCTGCCAAGCGTGCGAGCGATGGCCCGACTGTCGCAAAGCGCCGCTGCAATACCAGCACCGCGCCGTAGATGTGTCCAGCCTGCCGCAGACTCTCTGCCTTGACCGCCCCTGCGCTTAGCGCATGCTCGATGTCCGCGCGGCTGAGCGGCGCCACATCCCAGGTGACAAGGCGGTTCCCAAGATCGGTGTCCGGATCGATATCGCGGGCCGGGATGCGCCGGACCGCAGCATGGCCTGGCAGGTCGACTGCATTGGCGATCACGGTGGCCGCGGCATCGGCCGCGGCGGCGTCGGCCGCCAGCACGGTCACGGCATCGGCAATTCCGAAGGAGAAGCTGCGCCCGCCGCGGCCCTTGCAGGCGCGGCCCGACGTGGCGATGCCGCGCACCGGCATGTCCGCGGTGAGCGCGATCGTGCCGCCGATCGCCGGCACCGTCAGGTCGTGCGCCACGCCGCAGGTCAGGGTCTCGCCCGGCGCGAGACAGATCGCGATGTCGCCCCCGTCATTCACATAGGCGCGCCGCACGACGACGTCGCGCACCATGCGCTGGAGCACGTGGTCGGCAACGGACCCCGCGACGGCCGCCATCGGCGTAATGAACCCTTCACGGTGCGGCCAGCAGGCAGTCACCATGCGCCGCGCCACCGGCCCGTCCACGACCGGTGGCATCGCGCCGAGCGGCGTGCGCAGGACTGACAGTTCCTTCACGAGCTGCGGCAGCACATCGCCGAATGCATCGGCCGCCTGCGCGTAGGCGCGCTCGACGTCGTCGCGCGCGCCGAACGCCTCGATGATCAGGTCGATGGGCCCATGCTGCAGATGCAGGCGGC